>NZ_JBHFNQ010000184.1:0-22325 GCF_041929345.1 Floridaenema aerugineum BLCC-F46 | reverse complement strand
CATCTTCAATCTAGTGACGATCTGGTTACAACATATCAAGCGACTCGTGCAGGTTTTGTTGCTTTGGCGCTGGAAAAAAATCGACGTGCTACACCATATATTGCAGAAGCAAGGGTACTTCAAGAAGCAGCTTCTCAAGCTGAAAATCCTGCTGACTTGCTCAAGATCAAAGGCATCGAAATGGGTTTGCTAACAGCAGCTGGGTTATCAGATAAATCTCTTAAATACTTGATGCCAGAAGATAAAATAGAAGCGATAAACGGTCTGATCAAGAATTTTCTTGAGCCAGCAGGAGCGAAATTTGTGGAAGAATTAATTTTTAGATTTTTGCTAACTCGTGGTGATACGCTTGGTGGCTCAATGCGAAATGTGGGGGGAGCATTAGCACAAAGAAAATTAACTCGCGCAATCTTATCTACCCTAACAATTGCTGGTGTAAAATATCACTGGCAACATTTAAAAACTCAAAAATGGGTAGCAATGACAGATGATGATTCAGAGATTGAGTTGTCTTTACGGGGAATAAGTTGGGAAGGTGAAAGCGGAAGTCGTACATTAATTTACAACTTAACTGTTCCACTATTTAGAAGTAATGTAGATATGTGTTTGTTTAATCTTGCTCCGTCAGATTTGATAGCTAGTAAGTTTAATGTAATTGAGTCATATCTTGCGCTTGGTGAGCTTAAGGGAGGTATAGATCCCGCAGGTGCAGACGAGCATTGGAAAACTGCACGATCGGCTTTAGATCGTGTACGTGAGGCATTTTCTAGAGTTGGCTATAAACCCTATACATTCTTTATTGGTGCAGCTATTGAGAGAAGAATGGCAGGTGAAATTTGGCATCAATTGGAAAACGGTATTCTTACTAACGCGGCAAATTTGAATCAGGAGAACCAAGTTGCATCGATTTCTCGCTGGTTGTGTAGTTTGTAATAATACCAAATCTGGCTTAAATACCCCAAGTTGCTACTTATCGATACTAGGAGAAAGAAAGAACTAAAACTCAAACTTATTCCCTCACTCACCAATCATTTGACCCTCTTTCCATCCAATCATCTGCACCGACTGTAGTTTGTTGCTGGCGATTTTCTGTTTGGTAATTTTCTGCAGGAAAATCTTCTGAGGTGGAACTAGGGGAACTGAACAGGGGGAGAGCGACGATCGCACCGACGATCGCACCCGCAGCCGCACTAAACGCCAGTACTAGACCCACTGGTAGGCGTATTGACTCGTAAGCTAAAAACTTTAGGGTGACTGGAGTGGCGTTTTGTACCGAGAGAATGGCGATCGCCATCATCCAGACTGCAAGTATTACAGAAATAATTAACGTGGCTAGAGATTTCATTAAATTACTGTAATTTCCTTAAAGTTAATTTTCGTTAATTTTCGTAAAAATACATCATACTTTTCATACTTTAGCATTTCTGAGTATAAAGATTCAGTAGAATCCGATCGCTCTCACCAGATTTTTTGCTGAACCTCTGTGTTCTAGAAAAAAGCGGTCTAACTTAGTCTAATAACCTCTGATTGAGAAAAAATTAGACAGAAAAGCTCGTTAGTAGGTCGTTTTAAAGCATCTTGACAAAATTAAAGGAAAAGTGATGACTCAACCTTTGTCTCAAGAGGTGTTTCAAGATAGTTGAAAAAACTTTATTCATCAGCCAAATTAGGTTCGGGAATGGAGAGTGCCAGCTGGTAAATTTGGCGGCGGGGAAGTGATGTTTGTTGAGCTAACTGACGACTAGCTTCGGAACGAGATAATCCTTGTTTCAGTAAGTTTTGTAATTCGGCTTTAATTGCTGCTTCTGAAAGTTGGGGTTTTTCTAAGGTAGCGCCTGCAACTACTAAGGTAAATTCGCCTTGAGGTTCGCGGTTGGTATAATGAGCGATCGCATCTTTAATAGTTCCCCGCCAAAATTCTTCGTGCATTTTGGTTAACTCTCTGGCTAAAACAATCTCTCTTTCTTCGCCCAAAATTGTGCCTAAATCTTGCAAAGTTTCCCGCAAACGGTGGGGAGATTCGTAAAAAATTATCGTGCGAGTTTCGCCTTTTAATGTTTCCAAATAGGTGCGACGTTCTTTACTTTTAGCTGGTAAAAAGCCTTCAAAAACAAATTTATCTGTAGCTAATCCAGCCGCACTTAAAGCTGTAATCGCCGCATTTGCGCCCGGAATGGGAACTACAGAAATCCCCTGTGCAACGCAAGCTTTAACTAACTCATATCCCGGATCGGAAATTAAAGGCATCCCGGCATCGGTGACGAGTGCGATCGCTTTTCCTTGACTCAATTGTGACAGCAATTCAGGAATTCTTTGCTGACTATTATGTTCATGATAACTCAATTGTGGCGTTTTAATTTGAAAATGTTGCAGCAACTTTCCCGTATGGCGCGTATCTTCCGCCGCAATTAAATCTACAGTTTGTAAAATCCTAATTGCCCGAAAAGTCATATCTTCTAAATTACCGATCGGAGTTGCTACTAAATAAAGTGTTCCCATAAATTGTTAATCATTTAAATTACTTGTTGAGGCAGCTGGGGAGATGGGGAAGTTCATTAACTCAAAACTCTCCCAGTCCCTAGTCCCTAGTCCCCAATCCCAACTCTCCTTACGAGAAACTTTCACCTATTCCTCCATTCCTATAACTTCATATATTAGTTGAGAATTAACTACTAACGGACGAGGTGCAGCTATTCCATAGCCTTGAGCGTTATCTACTCCCATTTCTTTCATTTTTAGCATAATACTATTATCTGTTACAAACTTGGCAATAGTTTTAATGCCTAATATATGAGCAATTCTATTAATCATATTTATCATCTCATAAGCTATCAAATCATCTTCCACTTTTTGAACAAAATCGCCACTAATTTTCCAATAATCCACAGGTATTTGTTTTAAGTAATTTAATGAAGAAACGCCGATACCAAAGTCATCTAAGGCAAACTTAAAGCCCAAATCTTTCAATGATTCTATTAGCTTTGTTGCTCCATGAAGATGGGAAATTACAACGGTTTCTGAAATTTCAAAACAGATAGACTGGGGCAAAATTTGATAGGTATCTAGTTGTGCCTTTATAAAATCAACTAATTCGTCATCTTTCACACTAGAAGCTGACAAGTTAATTGCATATAAATAACGGCTTTGTGCTTCCTGACTTTGCTGATGTAATATCCCAAAAACAGTATCAATTACCCAGCGATCGATCGTCGTAATTAAATCATAACGTTCTGCCGCAGGTAAAAAAGCCATTGGCGGAATTATTTCCCCATTTTCATCGACCAAGCGCAGCAAGATTTCTTGAAATTCTAATCGAAATGGATCAGAATTTAGGGGAAAGATTTGTTGACTATATAAACGGAATTGATTTTTAGCTAACTTATCTGTTCTCTTAGCAGAAATTGCTTGATTAATCTTCTTTAACCATTGTTCCGCCAGAGTTGTTTGTGCTGTTTCCACTTTATCAGGTTCGTAAGTATAAATGCAATTACGCCCATTATTCTTGGCTTGGTAACAAGCTGCATCAGCCATATTCATTAAGCTTTCTATACTTTTAGTTTCGGCATTAATTGTCACTAAACCAATACTTACACCAATAGTAAAAGGTTGATTATCCCAAATAAAACGAAATTCCCGGATACTTTCTAAAAGTGATTGAGCAACAACTTGTCCTTGCTGAATGGAACAGTTAAACAATAGCAAGCCAAATTCATCGCCGCCCAGTCTTGCCAAAACATCTGTTTGACGCACTTGATTTTGCAACAAATTACTTACTTGGCGCAACAATTCATCACCCGCAGCATGACCGCAAGTATCATTAACAATCTTAAATTTATCTAAGTCTAAATAACACATTGCGTGTTGTTTGTTTTGGCTTTTAGCTGTTGCCAAACCTTCCTGTAAGCGTTTTCTAAATTCCTGACGATTAATTAATTCTGTAAGTGCATCATGACTAGCTTCCCAAGAAAGTTGTTGATTTACTTGAGTCAGTAAAGCTGTACGTTCTCCGATTAAATCTTCTAAGCGTTCCTGATATTGCTGTAATTCAATTAATGCTTGTTTGCGCTCGGTAATATTTTCGACCATGCGAATATAGAATTGAGGTCTACTTTGGTCATCTCGTACTAGGTAAGCATGAACTTGACACCAAATCATTTGCCCATTTTTGCCAAGGTAGCGCTTTTCTTTTTGATAGCGATCGCCATCAATTAATGATTGTCTATTTCTTAACAAATAACGTTTTCCTGGCACCGGATTTTCGTTGTTTTCATCTTCGTTAACCGAGGTTTGCGGAAGAATATTCTCTGTAAAATCGAAGGTAGTCAATTCTTTCTCGTTGTAACCTAACATTTTTTGCAATGCTGGGTTAATTGCGATCGTCCTTCCTGCCAAATCAATAATTTCAATCCCCAGACTAACTCCTTCAAAAAGTGAGCGAAAGTGCGCTTCTCTCTGTTTTAATGTTGCTTCAGCTTGTTGTTTTTCGGCAATTTCTGCTGCTAATTTTTGGTTAGCAATCTCTAATTCTGCTGGACTAGGAAGTGCTAAAGCTTGGGGAATTAAAGGCCACATTTCTAAAGCTGTGTACATTGAAACTAGTGCCGTCAGCGCTTTCACACCACCAGAAAGCCAGTAAACAGGATGCCACAGCGTCCAAACTTCCAACAGGTGACTTGTCCCACAAGTAATAATAAAAGCGCCAAACAAGAAAAAAATGCTTTTAAAAGGTAAGTCATGGCGCTTGTAGGCGAAGTAGATCAGCATTAACGGAATTGAATAGTAAGCTAATGCAGTCAACCCGTCTGATAGTAGGTGCAACCAAACTAAGCCCGGATTCCACAAGTAGCAGTGTCCGTGGGGTACAAAATTTTCTGAGAAAAACAAAGTTTTGAATATCTCTTGCATAAACAATTTCTCTGTTTAAAGATACTGTAAAATTTTCTCTTCTAACCAATTTTACAAAAAAATATTTATAAAGATTTTATCTTAATAATTTAAATTTAATCTTTTTAAATATTACTCATCCAGAGTATTAACTAAGTATTTTCCGCCAACTTTGTGTTTGATTAAAGACCGAGAAATATTCTCTCAATTAATGTTAAATTTTAATAGCTGAGTTAGAAGTGAAGTAATGGGAAAACAGGGACTCTTTGTGGGATTGGTGACGTTAGACTTGGTTTATTTAACGACAAATCCACCCGGTATAAATCAAAAAATAGTTGCTTTGGATTATACGGTAAGCGCAGGTGGCCCTGCAACAAATGCAGCTGTAACCTTTAGTTATTGGGAGAATAGAGCCAAAATTTTAGGGGTAGTTGGGCAGCATCCAATTAGTCATTTAATTCGCTCTGATTTAGCAAACTATCGGGTTGAAATTCAGGATTTAGATCCGGCTCGATTAAACCCAATACCAGTATCTTCTATTTTTGTGACCAATTCTACAGGCGATCGCGCTGTAATTTCGCTCAATGCTACTAAATCCCAAGTAGCTGAAGAAAGTATTCCTAGTGACATCTTACAAGATATAGATATCATTTTAATCGATGGTCATCAAATGGCAGTTAGCCAAAAGATTGCCAAACAGAGTCAAGGGAAAAATATTCCTTTAGTAGTAGATGGTGGCAGTTGGAAGCCCGGATTTGAAGAGTTATTACCTTTCGTAAATTATGCAATATGTTCGGCTAATTTCTATCCTCCCGGCTGTGAAACCACAGAGCAAGTAATCGCTTACCTTGCGGGATTAGGTATCCCTGACATTGCCATTACTCAAGGAGAAAAACCCATCCAATATCTATCTAAAGGCATAGCTGGAACAATAGAAGTTCCGGCAATTAAACCAGTAGATACTTTGGGTGCAGGAGATATATTTCATGGAGCCTTCTGCCACTATATCTTGAACCAAGATTTTCTCTCGGCGCTCCAAGAAGCGGCAAAAGTTGCGGCTAAATCTTGTCAATATTTTGGCACAAGACGGTGGATGTCTCAGGAAATTTCGTGACTTTAGTAGCCCAAATGTTTTATTATCAAAGCCTAAATAAAAAATCCGAAATATAAATGAAATAAATGCCAGTTTAGTCTATTATCTAGTAGAATCTTGATTAACCAAACAAACTCAGGCTAAACTGGTAAGCAAGTTGCTAAGACCAACGGGTAGCATAAATAAACAGCTGGCGAAATTATAAGGAAGTTTAATAGTGTTGAAATATTTAGGGAAAGACCAATTTGAAGGGTTAGAAGAAGCGATCGCGATCGCCAAATCAGTAGGCTGGGGTGCAGCCGATATCTTGCGCTCTTATTATCGTGGCGAGTCCGATCGCGGCGAATTAAATATCCAAGAGAAAAAAGAAGGGCCAGTCACAGCAGCAGATATAGTGACAAACCAATATATTCTCGATCAATTAGAAGCCAGATTTGGCACCCAAGACTTTGGTTATCTCACAGAAGAAACATATAAATTCGAGTCAAAAGGAGTCATGTCTCCCCCATTATCTCAAGAGTGGATTTGGATTATAGACCCCTTAGATGGCACCAGAGATTTTATTGAACAAACAGGCGAATATGCAGTACAAATTGCCTTAGTTCATCAAAATCGTCCCATAGCTGCCGTAGTAGTTTGGCCGGAAGCCGAAAAATTATATTATGCCCTTAAAGGTAGCGGTACTTTTGTCGAAACACGCCAGGGAAATCCCACTCCCGTAAAAGTTTCCCAACGCCAAAATATTGCAGATTTATCATTAGTAGTCAGTCGCACTCACCGAGATGAACGGTTTAACTATTTATTGCAAAATTTACCCTGCAAAAATCAACAATATGTCGGCAGTGTTGGCTGCAAAATTGCCACGATCGTCGAACAAAAAGCCGATATTTACATTTCCCTTTCCGGTAAATCTGCCCCCAAAGATTGGGACATTGCTGCACCAGAATTAATTCTCACCGAAGCCGGAGGAAAATTTACTTATTTAGATGGTTCTCCTCTAAATTACAATCGCGGAGATGTGAATCAATGGGGTTGCTTAATTGCCAGCAACGGTCAATGTCACGAACAATTATGTAATCAAACAAAACAAATTTTGTCACAATTAGACAGTTAAAAATCCCCACTGTAGGGTGCGTTAGTGTAACGTAACGCACCTTTACTCATCGGGAACCAGGAGACTTTATTTAAAAATAGAGGGAATGGTGCGTTAGTAACGCACCCGACAAATTAATTAATTCGCGTTGCCATCACCGCATAAAAAGGATCGCCACCACCAGCACCCATTAACTGTAAAATTTTTGGAACAGTGGAGGCACGAATAATTACTTCTGGTTCACTAAAACCGGGAACTAAAGTAAAATAGCGTTTGACTAATTCTACTCGACCAATTTCCGAATTATCGCGCCATGCAGTAATAGCTTTTTGATAAAACATCCGGTTAGAAAAGCTAATAATTGCGATTCCACCTGGCTTGAGAATGCGATGAATTTCGGAAAAAATAGCATCTGGGTATTGCAAATACTGCACAGAAACGCAGTTAAGAACTGCATCAAAATCTTGATCTGGGAAAGGTAATTTAGGATTCTGGTTGAGGTTTTGCAAAAAGTAATGATTTAAGCGAGTATTGCGTGCTAATTCCTCTTCATTCATTCCATGACCTTCCACATGAGCAAATTCTATCTCATCTGGTAGGTGAGAAACCCAACTACTCATCATATCAAAGATGCGAGTATTAGGTTTTAAGCGTTCCCGATACAAATCAGTTAATTGCTGAATAAACCCATCATCTACATGAGTAACAAAGCGAGGGAAAGAGTAGAACAGGGAATCATCTGTGTCATCTAACTTAGTGCGTTGATTAGGTCGGAGGAGCATGAGTTGAAAATTATAAAAACAGCAGCTACTTAGTAATTATAAATAAATGTAACGAATCGGGAGCAGGGGGGCTCGCTTAGGCTCTCGGAGTTTTTCCCTAACCCCTAACCCCTAACCCCTAAACCCGCCCTAGTCCCCAGTCCGCACTCAAAACTGTCTTCAATCCTCAAGTGGCGCGAGAATCAACTTGTTGTAGGATTTGTTCAACTTGTTTAGCTTTGGGAAATTCCTTGCGTTTAATGAATAATTCTCTGGCTTTTCTTAAATTAGCAACACCCTCATCTTTATTACCTTGTTGCAAAAAAGCTAGTCCTAAATTGGTTAAAGCGTCGGGATATTCAGCATTAATTTTTAAAGCTTCGTTCCACTGCTCAATTGCTTCTGGTAATTGACCTTGTTTAGCTAAAGCGACACCTAAAGAATTCCGAGCGACGGCGTGTTTGGGATTAATTTCGATCGCTTTGCGATATTCTGCGATCGCGTCTTCCCCTCTACCTTGGCGCTCCAAAATTATTCCTAACCTTAAATAAGGCGTTGGTTCCTTGGGAAAAGAAGTAATCAATTGCCTAAAAATTGTTTCCGCAGCAGCCATATTTCCCTGGGTATAAAGATCGGTACCATAACTGACAATTTGCCCATAACCAGAAACAACATCCGTGCAATTTTTCTTGTTATCAGTAGCGTTAACAACACACCTTTGTAACTTCTCTTCCTTGACTTCATAATCACCAGCTGCTGCGGAAGCACCAGGTTGAATTCGTCTTGGTGAAGCACCAGGTTGAATTCGCAAACTATCTGCTTGTGCAAAGCTAGGTTGAGCTAACATTAAAGTCGATGCTCCCCAACCAGCGATGATGCTAAAAGCCATCCAAATTAGAGGTTGATTTAATTTCTGGTTCACGCTGTTCTTAAGTTTCATAAGCCTGTTGCTAACTCCTCCACAATTAACTATAGTTCCAGTTTAAGATGAGGAAGTTGTCAGCTTGCACCGGAACCGATAATTTCTGACGATACTGCATTGGCTTTTAACATATTAATTTTTATTAGTCAAGTAATTGAACTGGCAACAGTTCCTCCCATCCTATGAGTTACTAATCTTATGTGCAGAATAAATATGAGGAAGATTAAGGATCATGGGGAGACTGCGAAATATTCTTGATCGTCCACCTATCCCGCCAGGGAATCAATTCCCTGGCTAATAGCTAAAGTCCGTTAAAACAAACTGAAATAATTGATTATTCGGTGTACAGCATTTTTGAATTAAATTTCTCCGAAATTATTAGTGGAATGGTGCGTTACACGCTTAGTTAACGCACCCTACAAATAGTAAATTTTCTTTTTTTCTTAGTTTTTTGGTTCAATAGTTGCGATGATTTCTCCTGTTTGAGAGGTATCGTAACCGCCAAGGGAAATTAACTGAGAATGCAGCCGTTGGTGTCCGAGAATGTTGAGGAATTGTTGCACGGGTTTTTCTTGCAAGTAATCTTTAATAATTACTAAATCGTATTGTGATTTATGTAGGGGTACAAATCCTAATCCAAAGGCGGTTGCTACTGCTTGAATACTAACTCCGGCATCAGCTTTGCCACTGGCAATTGCTCGCGCTACTGCCACGTGACTATTAACAATTTTGTTAAATCCTTTGACGGCAGTAAAGGGAATTTTTGCTTGATTTAGTAGGTATTCTAATAATTTACGACTGCCCGAACCTTGTTCTCGGTTGACAATAGTAATTGAAGCATTATTTAAGTCTGCAACTGTTCTCAATCTTTGGGGATTACCAGGTTGTACTAATAGTCCTTCTGACCAAAAACCTAAGTTAATTAATACTAGTTTCTGATCGGTGGATATGTTTTTAATAAAGCTAATATTATGGGAGTTAGTTTCAGGGTTGTATAAGTGCATTCCGGCGATATGAACTTCGCCTCTGAGCAATCTTTCTAGTGCTTCCATGCTGTTGGCAAAACTCCAGTGGACTCGCAAATTGGGATACCATTGCTCGGCGACTTTTGCCCAAAGGGAAAGTACTGGGGTACAAGCTGCGATCGCAACTGTTTGCTTAATTTTATCCTGAGAATCCCACAATTTGACAATGATTTTATGATCATCTGTTTCTCGCCAACCTTCCCCATCTGCGGGAATCATTTCTGTCCGAAATGCTTCTTCTCCCAACAATGGATAAGCAATTAATCTTCCCCCTACTTGGGCTAAATTCATTCTTAATTTCTGCGCTACTGGCACCGCTTTGGTAGGAATTGCTTCTATATCAATATAGTCTTCTTGCAACCAAAATAAATCTTCTACTTGACATCCCAAAACTTTGGCTAAACGTAAAGCAATTGTCGCTGAAGGGGCATATTGTCCAGATTCTACACCACTGATGGTTTGCCGGGAAACTCCGGCAATTTTCGCTAAATCCTGCTGACTTAAGCCTAAGCGGATACGAATTTGCTTTAAATTGTTACGTAGCTCACTTTCCGGCTTCATTACTAATTCCTTTTTGTCGCATTTTTTCTCAATACCAAGACTTTGACAACATTAGCTTTCCTAAATTCACCTATCTGTTAATAAAGTAACCATAAAAAAAGTATTACGATATACGCAAGTATTTCGTACAATGTGCTTGAATATTAGCATGACATGATATCACCGCCTCGAAGCTAAAAGCCTTACTGGTAGATCCATCCAGGTAAGGTTTTTCCCTCAATGTTGGTGAAACTGATAAACTACAAGAGTAAACACTGTGATTTTGTAATCCTCTCCCTATTAGTAAGTAATTTATTGGAGAGTAGTTGATGTTAGTTTGGTTTGAAGTAAATGGTTATACAGTTTTGTTAGATTCAGATGTGGCACCGGGAAAGGTGAAGTCTGAGCGGAGCAGTTATGGTGAGGTTATATTGAGCGATCGCCTTTTTCAATCGCTCAGAAGAATTAATCCTAATGTTCCATCAATAGCAATTAAAGAAGCTATTAGAAAACTTAATTCGATTCCAGGTGATACGCCCCAAACCAAAAATAGTAATTTCCGTAATTTTTTGCTAAATGGGATGAGTATATCTTACCAGTTAGGTAAGTATAAACTTTACAATGAATTGAAACTTGTAGATTATTCTAATATTCAAAAAAATGATTGGTTGGTGATTCAGAATTTTACAGTTTTTGAGGGAAAGGTTCGCTATTCGCCTGAAATTGTAATTTTTATTAATGGGTTGCCTTTGGGGATAATTGATTTAATAGAAACTAGTTCTAATGCAATTCCTTTAAAAAGAAACTGCGGAAAAATTAAATTTTGCAACTATAAGTTACCAACAATTTTTTCTTATGTTCAAATTTTGGTAATTTCCAATGGCAATCAAGCCAGAGTAGGAAATCCTTACCTTAATTGCGAACAATTTATTCCTTGGCACAGTATATGTAGAGAAGAAAAGTTAATCAATGGGGTAACTGAATTAGAAGTATTAATTCAGGATTTTTTTGATAAACGCTCTTTTTTTAAGTCAATGAAAGACTTTATTGAGTTTACCCAAATACAGGTGGATACTTTACCAAAAGAATGTATTTGTCGTTTATAAAAGGGGACTGGGGACTGGGGACTGGGGACTAACGCGGGGTTAGGGGTTAGGGGTTAGGGGTTAGGGAAAAACTCCCTTGGCTCCCCTGCCTTTTCTCAAGAATTATGTTTGGGTAAACGTAGTCTTTTAGAACTAAGGGGACTGAGAATTTGGTTAAGTAATCGTAATTGTTCGGGTGTACCCATGCAAATCATGGAATCTCCAGCTGATAGGAGTGTATCAGCTGTTGGGCCTCCGATTAGTGTACCATCGGCGCGACGAATGGCGACTACTAAGGCACCGGATTGACTTCTTAGACGTGCATCTTTTAAAGTTTGACCGACATAAGGACAAACTTGGGGGTCTAAAAGAAATTCTTCCATGTAGAACGATCGATCTGTCCCCGTCAAAATCCCATCAACAAAATCCATTACTTGTGGTCTTAAAGCCGCTGCTGCCATGCGTTTTCCTCCTGTAATATAAGGAGAAACTACGGCATCTGCGCCGCCACGTTGTAACTTGGTGACAGCTTCTTCTGTGCTCGCACGAGCGATCGCTCTCACCGCTGGATTGAGAGTTTTTGCCGAAAGTACCGTATAAAGATTTTCAGCATCCGAAGGTAACGCCGCTACCAAACAAATCGCCCGTTCAATACCCACTTTTACTAAAGTTTCATCTAAGGTAGCGTCACCTTGGAGGGTAATATAACCCATTCCCTTGGCTAATTCTACAGATTCGAGATCGGAATCAATAATTACAAAAGAAATGCCTTCAGCTTGAAACTCCTGAGCAATTTGCTTGCCAGTCCTTCCATATCCACATAAAATATAGTGTTCTTTTAAATTTTCTATCAAGCGTTCCTGCTGCCTCAGTTTTCTACCTTCTTGAAAGTAACCTTGAATGATTGCTTCTGTAAATCTGTTAACAATGTAACCAATAGCAATTATTCCTAATCCAATCAGAATTATAGTAAATATCCGACCCCGATCGCCTAACGGTCTAGTTTCACTGTAACCGACGCTAGCTAAGGTAATTACTGTCATGTAGATGGAGTCTAACCAATTCCATCCTTCGATAAACCTATACCACAGTGTACCCATAAGAAAGACTAAAGCAAGACCAATTACACCACCAATTAGCTCTTTTTGCAGCCGACGATATTTTTGCTCAAGTGGTAAGTACACTGTCCCCACCTATAAAAAAGAAAATTTGTAACCTGTTTCATGGTGAAATCACTGTTGTTATCCTATCCGGGATACAGGCTAAGGACAATCCATTTCTAAATTTTCAGTTTGGCGGCAGGAAATCTTTCAGAAGGAAAATAGCATTAATTGGATTAGCTAGCTTAAAATCAAATTTGGGTTGTTACAAACTGAACCTAAAAGTTTGAAAAATATAACTAAAATAGTTGATCTGCAAAATTTAAAGGAGTAGTAAGTGAGCATAGAAACTGTTGTTGAGAAGTCTACAATAACTACAGAGTCAGGATCGCAGACGGATAAGTACGATCCCGCTAGCTTCGATCGATTTGTCATGTCCACTTATGGACGCTTTCCCTTAGTGTTGGAAAAAGGGGAAGGTTGTCGAGTGTGGGATAATGAAGGGCGCGTGTATTTAGATTTTGTAGCGGGAATCGCTACTTGTACCTTGGGGCACGCGCATCCGGTAATGGTAGAAGCTGTGACTAAGCAAATTCAAACTTTGCATCATGTTTCTAACCTGTATTACAATTCGCCGCAAGGTTTGCTGGCAAAATGGTTAGTTGAGCATTCTTGTGCCGATCGCGCATTTTTCTGCAATTCTGGCGCAGAAGCTAACGAAGGCGCAATTAAATTAGCCCGGAAATATGCTCACACGGTTTTAGGAATTGAAGAACCTGTAATTTTGACGGCGAACGCGAGTTTTCACGGACGAACTTTGGCAACAATTACTGCTACCGGACAACCGAAGTATCAAAAGTATTTCGATCCCTTGGTGCCGGGATTTCATTATGTGGATTATAACGATATTTCAGCGATTAAAAATGCGATCGCAGACCTCGACACCGGAGACAGAAGAGTAGCAGCAATTCTCTTAGAAGCTTTACAAGGAGAAGGCGGAGTTCGTCCCGGAGAAAAAGAATATTTCCAACAAATTCGCCAAATTTGTGACGAAACTGGCATTCTCCTAATTATGGATGAAGTGCAAGTGGGAATGGGTCGCAGCGGCAAATTGTGGGGATATGAAAATCTCGGAATTGAACCGGATATTTTCAGTAGTGCAAAAGGTTTAGGTGGTGGAATTCCGATCGGTGCAATGTTGTGTAAATCAAAATGCGACATTTTCCAACCCGGAGAACACGCGAGCACCTTTGGTGGAAATCCTTTTGCTTGTGCAGTTGCACTCGCCGTTTGTCAAACTTTAGAACAACAAAACATTTTAGAAAATGTCCAACAACGTGGCGAACAATTGCGTGCCCGATTGACAGAAATTGCCGCTAAATATCCCGATAAAATTACCGAAGTCAGAGGTTGGGGTTTAATTAACGGCATGGAATTAAACGCAGAAAGTCAATTAACTTCTGCTGATATAGTCAAAGCAGCAATGGCAGAAGGTTTATTATTAGTTCCCGCAGGGCCAAAAGTTGTCCGCTTTGTTCCCCCATTAATTGTAACTGCTTCAGAAATTGATTCAGCAGTACAAATTATTGGAAAAGCGATCGCCAATTTAACTGTTTAAGTACGTTGTTGCGCTTTAGCGCTATCTTTAAATAAGAGCGCTAAAGCGCAACAACATACTGTTTAAGTACGTTGTTGCGCTTTAGCGCTATCTTTAATAAGAGCGCTAAAGCGCAACAACGTACCTAATTAATCATCATTGCTACGAATTCTACCGTCTGGCATAGTAGTTCTTTTGAGAAAACTTCTGGTTAAGTCAACACCAACCATGTTGGCATCTCGGAGAACTGTACCCATCAAGACAGCGCCACTTAAGTCAGCGTAACTAAGATCGGCACCTAATAAGTTAGCGAAACTCAGAAGACTTAATCTCATGTCAGCACCGCTTAAGTTAGCATTAGTTAATTGCGCTTGTTTAAGATCGGCACCGACAATTAAAGCTTGGCTTAAATTAACTCTGCTCAAGTCTGCTCGCACTAGTTTAGCACCACTTAAGTTAGCTCCTTGTAAATTGGCACCTGCTAAATAAGCATTTCGCAAGTCAGCTTCTCTGAGGTCTAATTTACTTAAGTTAGCACCACTTAAGTCACAGCCGCGACATTGCTTGGTTTGCCGGAATATTTCTAAGTGTTGGAGATTAAAGGCATTGGCGGGTGTAGCCATGCCAAGAATAGTGAACAAAACAATAAAAGCTATTTGTTTGATTGTCATATTTCTAACAAAGTAACTGTAGCTAGCATAACTTGACCTTTGCCATTTAAAAAGCCACCAGATCCCCGACTTCTCCAAGAAGTCGGGGATCTAAAGCTAATTTTGGGGATGGAAATAATCGTAGATTTGTTGTGCTAAACGCATACCTATTCCGGGAACTTCGGCTAATTGTTTGACGGAGGCTTCGCGGATATAATCGATCGAGTGAAAGTGCGCTAACAATTGTTTCTGCCTTTGAAAACCTAAACCAGGAATTTCTTCTAAACGAGAACGACGCATTTTATCGCTTCTTTGTTGCCGATGGAAAGTTACAGCAAATCGATGTGCTTCATCTCTTAATCTACGTAATAGTTGTACACCTGGTTGTTCGGGATCTGTTTCCAGTGGTAAAGATTCGCCGGGAAGAAAGATTTCTTCGCGTTGTTTGGCTAAACTAACTACTCGCAAATCTTCTAATAAGTTCATTTCTTGAAGGACGGCGACAACTGCGGAAAGTTGACCTTTTCCTCCATCGATCATGATTAAATCGGGCCAATCAGAATCAGTATTTTCGATGGCAGAAATTTCTGTTGCTGATGTTTTTGCATATTTGCGAAAGCGTCGCTGAATAACTTCAGCTAAACTGGCAAAGTCGTCGGAATGTCCAGCGGTGACAGTAGGGTTTTTAATTTTGTAATGTCGATAGTGTTGTTTGGCAGGTAATCCATCAATAAATACTACTTGAGAGGCGACGGCATTTGAGCCTTGAATGTGGGAAATGTCGTATCCTTCGATGCGATGAGGTAAGTCTGGTAAGTCGAGAATGTTGGCTAAGTCTTGCAAAGCTTGGTTGTTACGATCGCTAGTCTTCTGCGTCCGTTCCAGTTCATATTTAGCATTGCGTTCTACCATTTCGATCAGTTCGGCTTTGCTTTGTCTTTGGGGTGCAATAATGCTGACTTTTCTGCCTTTGCGATCGCTCAAGTAATGCGCCAACATTTCACTATCGGGTAACTCATGCTGAACTAAAATTTCTGTGGGAATTTCCACTGATTCAGCATTTTGATAATGTTCTTCTAATACCCTTTGTAAAATTGCTCCTGCTGTACCTGATTTCGCTTCGGCAATAAATCCCAATCTTCCCACTAATCTCCCGGCGCGAATTTGGAATAGTTGAATACAAGCGTGTTGTTCGTCGGCGGCTTGTGCGATCGCATCTCGTGAAATACTATCATTGGGTAATGAGACTTTCTGCGCTGCATTTAAAGATTTAATTCCCTCTATTTGATCCCGAATCCTTGCTGCTACTTCAAAGTTTAATTCTTCAGCAGCTTTCTGCATATTTTCTGTGAGAATCTCGATTAATTCTTCAGTCCTTCCCTGAAACACCATCGCGATTTTTTCAATAGTTTTGCGATACTCTTCAGGCGTAATTAAACCTTGGCAAACTCCGGGACATCTGCCAATATCATAGTTTAAGCAAGTCCGGTCTTTAAATAAAGGTTGGGGACGCTGACGTAGGGGAAATAAACGTTTAGCTAATCGTAAGGTTGTGCGTAACAATCCTGAGTCAACAAATGGCCCATAATAACGGTCTTTTTCTTTAGCAATCCGCCGATTACGAGTAATAAAAATGCGCGGATAATCTTCTGACCAAGTAATTAAAATATAGGGATATTTTTTATCATCTTTGAGTAAAACATTAAAGTATGGTTGATGTTGCTTGACAAGATTTGCTTCAAAGGCTAAAGCTTCCGCTTCCGTATCGGTAACGATAAATTCAATGTCAATGATTTGGCGCACCATCATATTGATGCGATCGCTTAATCTCTGCGAGTCACGGAAATAGGAACTGACACGCGATCGCAGTTTTTTCGATTTACCGATGTAGAGGATGCGATCGTTCTCATCCTTCATAAAATAGACACCTGGTTCTTGGGGAATTTGCTTCAGGGATTTCTCTAGGCGTTCTGGGTCTTTTACCAATGGGAGAATTTTCGCAGAAGTAGTCATTCGATTTCGGATTTCAGATTTCAGAGTTTAGGTTTACTTTACAGATTAATCTGATTGCTCAAACTCAGGTCACAGGTCTTCTAGATGAATTTACAATGTCTCTTCCTATGATAGAAAGTTTATTTATAAACTGTTCATGGATCTTTGATTTTTTTCGGTATAGTTACTTAAACTTGGCTAAAATTTATAACATTTGTCTATGGGTAGCGGAAATTTTATACCAGGGAAACCGAGAAAATTAAATTTATGAATAACTAGATAAGTTTCAGAGAATTTCGGGGTTAAATTAAGATATAAATCAAGTTACAAGTTTTTTCACGTAACTAAATGATGGTTAAATTTATGTCTCAACAAGACCTAGAAAGCGATTATAGAGAAGCCTTAGATGAAACACTGAATCATCTAAATGTAGTCAATTTATTAGTGGCGCAAATAGAATCTAAAATGGAACAGGTGAGAGATTCAATGCAAAATCTCTGCCAAGTCGTCGAACAAATAATAGAAGCACAAAACCAACAGTAATATTAGGTAAAAGTGTTTATGGTGTTAACCCACCCAAAATTTCTTGAATTGCGTCACGTAACTGAGAAAGATTGATTGGTTTAACGAAATATTTTTTAGCCCCTAAACTGAAGGCACGTTGTTGATCTGATTTAAAGGCATAAGCGGAAACAACAATGATTGGCACTTGTTGAGCGATCGGTAATCCTTGCAATTGTTTAAGTATACTGTAACCATCAAGGTAAGGAATTTTGAGGTCTAGTAAAATTAGGTCAGGTTGAAAACTAGCCAGGGTGGAAAAGAATGCTTTACCATCTGCGATCGCCAACACCTGATATCCCAAACAACCCAAGTAATCACTCAGTAGTTGTCGAGAAATTTCATGGTCTTCAACCAGTAGAATCCGGCTAGATAAAAATTTTTGTGTTCCTGAATGAATAACAGAACCTTGTCCTGATTTTGCCATAATTTTAGCAGGGTTAAAATTTCAGTATAATTTCCAGCAATGCCATTGCTGCTAATTTAGCTAATTCCGCAATTCATCTCTCACCTACCCTGCGGGAGGTGATGAAATAAATTGCTCTTCAAAAAAATAATAGCTAATTGGCTCTTAGCAATTAGCTATTACTCAGAAACTATAGTGTAGTGAAGAAAATCAGCAACCGACTGGTAAATAACTTATCCAGCTTGTTGTTGTTTACGTTTGGCAGCTAACAAACCACCCAAACCAATTAAACCGAATACTACAGAAGGTTCTGGTACTGATGCAGCGGGAGGAGTAACAACGCCTCTAAGTGCAACTTCGTAGTTACCACTGTGAGATAAACCATCACCGACTTCCCGTAAGTTAGTTTGTGTAGCGCTAAAGCTGTAAAGGAACTGTGCTGGATTGCTACCATATTGAGCCTTGACTACTTCGCTGACTTGGAAGCCATTGTTTATCAATGAGTCAAATGGCCCCAACTGAGAAGCATAGAATGCTTTAGCATCGAAGTGACCTGCCAAACCAATCAAGAGGTCGCTACCGCTGGTAGTGATGTAGGAAATATTAGGGTCACTGCTGCGTTGGAAACCTTTCACTTGGTCGCTTAAGAAGGTACTATAAGCTACTGCGCGAGATAGTGCTTGAATATGGGCGTTTGCTAGAGATGACCAATCCCGTCCAGTTTGTTGTAATACTTGACCGAGAAACACCGTTCTGGAGGAATTGCTGCTTAAAATGGTATTTAAATTAGTAGAGATTCCAGCAGCGTCATAAAAGGCGTTAAACCAGGTGTTAGCTAAGTTAGCGGCACCGTATGCTGTAGTTAAGCTAGATCCAGTGCTAAACCAATCACTATAAGTCAAGCTGCTAAGGGTGAGTGATTTACCTGCTACTGTACCTTCGATGCTGGTACGTCCAGAATTTTGAAAGTTTGCCAAGTTCACACCTTCACTGGTAGCAAATAACTCAACGTTACCGCCGGGGGTGCTACTGTTGCCTCCCAAGATAGCATTTAATCTGTTCATGTCATCAGTGCGGCAGGTGCTACTTGGGCCACAATCACCGTAGTTGTTGTCGTAAAGCCAAGCATCACCGCTACCTGTGATGGTGTAAGCGAAACTAGGGGCTGTAGCGATCGCACTCATGCCAGCAGCTGAGGCAGCGATGAAAAACTTCTTCATAATACTAGACATTTTTATTGATCTCCCGAATTTACAGGTGTGTTTACAGCCGAGCCAACTACTAAGGATTGAGTGCTTGATTCTTATATAGATGCAATTTCTAAGATTTATGATTGATTATGCACTCAGATATTGCAGAGGACTTTATTTAATCCTAAGTTTATTCTATGCAAATAGCAGACGGCAATAGGTGAAATTCATTTAGATTTCACCTAAAGCTTCCATGAAGAATTCGGAAAAAAGAAGTTTTTTTTGCCAGTGATTTTACGGATACAAAAACTTAGAAATTCTATTTACTGCTGTTTCTAAAATTTCTGGTTGATGTACTAAAGCAAATCTCACATAACCCTCACCAAATTTACCGAAACCTGCGCCAGGAGCTACAGCAACGCCCGTATTTTCCACGAGTTTGGCAGCAAATGTGAGGGAATCACTAGCCCAAGATTCTGGTAATTTTGCCCAGATGTACATAGTTGCTGGTGGGGTTGGTACTTCCCAACCGATGCGATGTAGGGCTTGGATAAAGGTATCGCGTCGATCGCGCAAAGTTGCCACATTTGATTTAACGTTATCTTGCGGGCCACTTAAAGCCGCGATCGCGCCATTTAAAATCCCGCGATATTGGTTAAAATCAACGGCTGCTTTAACTTGGCGTAAAGCTTTAATTAAAGCTGGATTACCAATAGCAAAACCGATGCGAAAACCACCCATGTTATAGGATTTAGACAGGGTAAAAAATTCGATCGAAACAGTTTTTTCCGGGTCTGCTTGGAAAATTGAAGGGGCGATATTTTCCGCAAATACTAAATCCAAGTAAGGGAAATCATGGACTAAAACCAAGTTATGTTGCTGACAGAAAGCCACTGCCTTTTGGAAGAAAGATAGTGGTGCGATCGCAGTTGTGGGATTATGAGGATAACTCAACACCATCATTTTTGCTTGAGCTAAAACTGTTGGTGGTACTTCTTCAAACACAGGCAAAAACTCATTTTCCGCCCGCAATGGCATGGGGTAAATTTGACCGCTAGCTAGGTAAACACCTCCCATGTGAGAAGGATAACCAGGATCTAAAAGTAGAGCGAAATCCCCTGGATTGAGGACTGCTAAAGGTAAATGGGCAGTTCCTTCTTGAGAACCAATTAAAGGTAAGACTTCGGTTTCTGGATTGACAGAAACACCGAATTTTTTAGTGTACCAGTCAGCAGCGGCTTGACGAAAATCTCTAGTTCCGTGAAATAACAAATAGCCGTGAGTGCTAGTATCTGTTAAAGCTTGTGCGATCGCATCAGTAATATGATTAGCTGCTGGTAAATCCAAAGATCCTAAAGACAGATCGATAACTGACAAACCTGATGCTCTAGCTTTAGCTTTCGCCTGGTCCATATCAGCGAAAACATTATGTTGTAGAGGTTCTAAACGTTTAGCGAATTGCATATTCTGAAAATTGTTCTTCGTTCATGGTTCATTAGACCGCTTGCTAAAGTATTTTTGGTTCCAACTTGGTTGAAGGTCAAAGGGTAAAGTTCAAAGGATTTTTCATCCTTTCCCCCTTCCCTTTTCCCCTAACTTCTGCAAGAAGTCTAATTACTGATTTGACAGATGTGCTTCTAGCATATTGGTGATTCTCTGTTTGGTGTTCTTGGCTTCGATTCCCTCAAGAGATTCAATCACCAAGCCGTTTTTAAACAGTTTTAGTGCAGGAACTCCTTCCACCTTGTAGTTTTTTACTGCTACGGGGTTAGGATCTACTTCCATTTTGACTACTTTTAGGCGATCGCCATAAGTTTCGGCTACCGAACTAACTAATGGGGTCATCAATCGGCATGGCCCACACCAAGCTGCCCAGAAGTATACCAATACTGGCTGCGTCGCTTTCAGCACTTCGGTTTCAAACTCAGAATCGAAGATGGTTATCACGCTGCTCATAGCACACCCAACAACAGTCAATTATCAGCTTATCCCACTCAATACCCCAATCGAACAAGTTTTTCCCAAGGTACAGTGCGTTCGTTGGTATATTTTTTTCTGGAAATGCTAACAACCTCTGTTTCTATGTAGGTGCAAAATTAGCCAAAACTATATATTTAGCAAGAGAAAACTTTAAAAACTCTTCATCAAAACTAAGTGGAAATACGAGAATTGGCTTGTAAATTATATGCTAGCGTGTGTTAGCGTGCATCTATACATAACTTTCAGAGGGTTGTCTCTTAAGAAAAATCCATGAAAAATCCAGAGTATTTACTGCTTGTGTGCATCAGATCATTCTGAATGATAGGCGATTAGAGTTAAAGGCTGTGCGATCTACTTACTCCCTCTGAAAAGCAGTTACATCAGAAATTTTCAGAATTAACGCCCACTTAAAGTTGGGAGGGAGTACCCTAATGAGAAGCTTTACAATCAAAGACTATTGTCAAATTGGCTTGTCCCTAACTGCCTTGACTGTTGCAGCTTTGATCAATGCAGAGTCAGCAAAAGCCGCAACTTTTTCCATTGGTGGTTATACTTGGGATGCTGCTAACTCAGTAACAACAGGCAGAATCATTCAAGGACGAGAACAAGCTGAACCCTTTATTACACCCTTTTTGTCAAGTGAACCAGAGGTGAGGGACAGAACTATTGGTAAACTATTGGGTGGTTCTACCTTTGGCTTTAGTGAATCGTTTGCTCTTGGGAAAGACAACTCAACCTTGTCTATTATCGAACTCGGTTGGGGAAGTGGGATGTCTTTAACCAATGAGGATGGTAAAGACTTGGTAATTTATGAAACTGGGGGGTTTGGGGAACCGGAAGCTTTTGCCGTAGCAGTTAAAAAAGTTGGTGCTAGTGACTTTACTGACTACTTATACGAATTTAGTAGTGGATTTTACCAATCAGACCCCTATACTACACACTTTGCTACAGCGATCGATCTCAGTACATTTGGTCTGAACTTAGGCGACCAAATAGAGTCAATTCGGATTAAAAACCTGATTCTCAGCGACAGAGTTACAGGAGACGGACAAGGCTTTCTAGGTGGTGGAAACAGACCAACGATGGGGCCAACCTATGCAAACCAAGTTTATGAATTAGGCAAGTTCGATCCAGACATTACTTTTGTAGCTGCGTTACACAGACCGAACCCAGTTCCCGAACCAGCTGCCACACTGAGTTTATTGGCTTTGGGCGCTTTTGGTATTAGTTGTTTGGGGAAACGGAAACAACAATAGTAGGTTTTTACTCAGATTCCCGACTTCTTCAAGAGGTCGGGAATCTAAATTTAACAAGAATGTCGGCAGAAGTCCCTTGCCTAAAATCTCTGATTTAGTTGGGGATGAATGACGACGTGCGACCTGAACTGGTCGTCTAGTACGAGGAACCCTGTCCTCTAGGAGATTCACACCTCCTACCCCCACGTAA
>NZ_JBHFNQ010000183.1:0-6516 GCF_041929345.1 Floridaenema aerugineum BLCC-F46 | reverse complement strand
TGCGCTTTAGCGCTACTATTAGCGCTAAAGCGCAACAACGTACCTGCTTAATGGGTCATAGTATCTTTAACTCAAAACCTTGTCGGAACCTTATATATAGCTTCTCTAAATAATGTTTAATCAGCCACACATAATATAAATGAATCGAGAAAAAATTAATATAAGCTTAATTAGCGTTGTATCATCAGTTACTTTTATAAATCATAAGTTATAGCATCGTGATGTTTTTACCAGCTGAGCGCTTATAATCAGCAAAAGCATCAGGATAAATCCTGACAATTGATATGTGTGTGTGAGGAGTTACGGTGAATTACTATTTACAGATCGTCAGCAAAATTGCCTTTCCCATCCTTTTACTTAGTGTTTTTCCACTCAAATCTCTTGCGGTTTCAACTAACCCAGAAAATCAGTTGACGCAAAAGACACTCACAGAAATTAATTCGTCCGAAGAGCATTTAAAAAAAGGTTTTGTCCAAGCCCAATCTTTGCCCGAAAAAATAGATTCAAATTCTGAACCCAACCAAGAGGCTACATCAAACGATCGGCCTGAAAGTGCTGATTCTGATAACGATCCACTTAGCCAAGTGACATCAGTTTCCCAACTATCAGACGTTCAACCCACAGACTGGGCTTTTCAGGCACTACAGTCTTTAGTAGAACGTTATGGTTGCATAGAAGGTTATCCTGACAGAACCTTTCGCGGCAATCGCGCCATGACTCGTTATGAGTTTGCGGCGGGGTTAAATGCCTGTTTAAACCGAATTAGTGAATTATTGGCGGCAATGCCTAATGCAGTCAATCAAGGAGACTTAGAACAAATCCGAAGGTTGCAGGAACAATTTGCTGCTGAACTAGCAACACTCCGAGGTCGAGTTGATGCTTTGGAAGCGCGTACCACAACCTTGGAAAGACAACAATTTTCCACTACAACTAAGTTAAGTGGAGAAGCGATTTTTAGCTTATCTACGGCTTATGGTGCTTATCGTGGTGGCAATGGGAGATTTATCAACAATACTAATCCGGTAAATGGCACAATTCCTAGACCGGGTAGAGATCCAGAGGTTGTGTTAAACGATCGCGTCCGCCTCAACTTACTAACCAGTTTTACTGGCAAAGACTTGTTGATTACCGGACTGCAAGCTTACAACTTTGGCGGTGGACCAAGTGCGGCATTTCCAGGGTTTAACACTGGCGGTAGTCTGGCGGGAACTTTGGGCTACGGAGATGTGATTTTCGGCAATTCTAGTAATGCACGATTGTCTTATGAAGCGCAGTTTCCTACCGTCAATCCGCAAAATCTAGCAGTTACGGGCGGAAATAACAGTGTTAATCTTTACAAACTCCTGTACATTTTCCCCGTCGCCAGCAAGCTGACATTGTTTGCGGGAACAAAGGCAGAAGTATCGGATGCTTTCCCATCGATTCTACCTTTTGCTGGAGAAGGTCAAGGGTCAATTTCCCGCTTCAGCAATCTGCCAGCGTCGCATCGGGTATCGGGAGGCACTTCCCAGACTGGACTGGCATCAGCGGCGGGATTCATCTGGAATATCTCAAACGCTTTTGACCTGCGAGCATTATATGGGTCAGTGCAAGCAAACTTCCCCGAAAATCAAGGATTCCCTGGCACTCCTCTGGGGGCGGGTATTTTCAATGGTAGTTATGTTGCGGCAACTCAACTGACGATCAAGCCGACGAAAGCGATCGATATTGGTCTAAACTATGCTCACAGCTATCACCAGATCAATCTTTTGGGAACGGGACTAGCTTCAGCGGATATTGGCGCGATTCTGTTTGCCCCCAATGCAACCGAGATCAATAGGGCTAGGGGTTCGGCGCTGGTGGCGATCGCCAACCAACCAATTAAAATGGATACCCTTGGTGCATCAGCTGCATTTCGCTTGACTCCTTCCGTCACTCTTGCAGGTTCATTCACCTACATCTTTAGCGACTTGGTACGGGTCAACGCCTCAACCAATTTTATCAGCTGGTTGGTTGGTCTTCATGTCAAGGATGTGTTCACTAAAGGTGGTTCAGCTGGTTTGATATTTGGACAACCTCTCTCTCGCACTTCCACTGGTGGTAGAGCAGTTTCGCCCGAAGATGCCACACCTTATCAGGTTGAAGGATACATTAACTTCAAAGCCACAAATAACATCAGCGTTACTCCTGGTGTATTTGTGATCTTCAATCCTGAAGGATTTAGCAATAATCGCACGACTATTGTACCTGTAGTTCGGACTACTTTTACTTTCTAATTTCTGAATAAACTGAGGATTTTAGATTTTAGATCGATGAGCGATCTAAAATCTAAAATCCAAAATAGGATGCAACAGAAGAATTTTCGATACTATTACAATTATTCACACCTATTTCTCAACAAAAGTTTCTTGGCTTACGATAACACTTGCAAATATCTTGCTGAAAAATTTCCAGCTGCCTTTGTCCAATGGTTGTTGCCGATCGATCGACCTACCACCATTGAGGTTCTCAAAACTGAACTCATTCAAGAACCTATCCGTGCTGATTCTCTGGCTTTCTTGCAAGCCGATAACCAAATTCTACATCTGGAATTTGAAACTCTGCCCTACTCCGATCCGCCGATGCCGTTCCGAATGCTTGATTATTATGTCAGGCTGAAGCGGCAATATTCCTGTTCCATCAATCAAGTAGTAATTTTTTTGCAGCAAACGGCATCAGAACAAGCTTTTGTCTCGGAGTACAGGGACGACAACACCCGACACCGCTACCGAGTGATTCGCCTGTGGGAAGAAGATCCAGCTTTGCTGCTATCCGTTCCAGGGTTGCTGCCATTGGCGACATTATCTCAAACTAACTCGCCGCGAACTTTGCTAGAGCAAGTGGCTAATCGGATTGCTACAATTGAAGAGCCAAATCAACAAGCCGATCTACTCGCTTGTTCCCAAGTCCTCGCAGGTTTGAGGTTTGAAAAAAACTTAATTAGACAATTATTTAGGAAGGAAACTATGCGGGAGTCTGTAATTTACCAAGAAATTCGCGAAGATGGTCTTCAAGAAGGACGGCAACGGGAGGCGCTTTCGTTTGTTACTCGCCAGTTGACTCGCCGTTTTGGTACGATCGCTCCTGAAATGCAAGAGCAAATTCAGACTTTATCTATAGAAGAATTAGAAAATTTAGGAGAGGCACTTTTGGATTTTTCCGCAGCAATAGATTTAGCAAATTGGTTAAATCAACGTCAGCCTTAATTGCTACAATATAGTATGATCTGTGGAAAAGTTCATGCCATATTTTAAGGAAATTTAACAAATGACCGTTGATGAAGCTCTCGCGATCGCAGAAACTCTCCTAGATGGCGAATGCTTAAACGACGTGCAAGAGTTAATCTTCAGACAATGTTGGTCAGGCAGATGTTCATATCAAGAAATTGCTCAACTCTCTAAGTATGATGATGAATATATAAAATCTGTAGCAGCTAAACTTTGGAAACAACTTTCAGATGCTTTTCAGGAAAAGGTAAAAAAGAATAATTTACAGTCGGTTTTTAAGCGATACTTGCAACGAAATCAAGTTAATTTACACAGCGATAAGGTAATAGAAGTCAATCTGACTGGAAAAACATTAAGTAGAGCGAATCTAACAGGTGCAAAACTATTTACAAATCTAGGTATAGATTCTTTTCAAAGCGACTCACACAAATCAACTATACCTAATAATAACACTAACTCCCTAGAAGAAATCATCCAATCTGAAGAAGATAACCAGCAAACTGGCGATAATTCAGAAAAAATCTATGTTTGGAATGATTTACATTTCCACCACGAAGAACAAATCAAGATAGCTGAAGCACTCGATCGCGCTAATATCCTTTTCTTCCCTAATGCCAAAGCACGCCTCACAACATCAGAAGGTAGACAAAATCAAGAAGCCAACTTTCTAATTTTCCATGAAGGCAAATGGGGTATTCTAGAATTATCACATCCTGATGCAGTAAAAACAGAAGAACGCGATCGCCTTTTTGAAACTCATGGCATCCACATCATCTATTATTGCAACTGTAGCAGATGCAATGAAGAACCCGATCGCGTTGTGCAAGAGTTTCTCGATATTTTGAGTCAGGTATAGAGTTAAAAATGGCAAAAGTTTGGCAGGTGATTAAAGTTGGTTTAACTATGGCAGTTGTTGTGATTCCGAATCAACTGTTAATTTGTGATAAATTGCTGGCACAACAAAGCGATCGCTATTCTTCACGAAGGCAATGTAAAGAACCAATGCACAACACAGAGCGTCCTCTACTTGAAGATGAAGCAGTAGCACAAGAAGCTTTATTAGCTTGCGATCGCGCCTTAACTAATACTCCAAAAAATAGCTTAACTTTTATTTTTTTACAAAATAAAGCTTTTGCTTTACAAGCTTTGGGTAGATATGAAGAAGCGATCGCGATTTGGGATCAAGCAATATCTCTACTTCCTCAGTTTGCATCTAATCGAGCCAACGCAGTCAGGGAATTAGAAAGAAATTCCGGGTGGTATTCTAACAGACCAATTCAAATTCCTGATACATGGGTAAAGGCTTTAACTGAAGCATTACGGCTAAGTATAATGAATATGAAACAGCCAAATTATCCCCTATATAGTGATTGGAAGCTGTCACCGAGAGCGATCGCTCTTTCTTCTAGAAATTGCACTAAAAAAGTAGTTTTACCAGAACAATTTGCCAATAATCCTGCTTTAGCAAGGTCAATAATGGAATGTATAGTACGAGTAATTTTGAATGAAGAATATTACCAAAGTAAAAATAATGAATTAGACGCTATTCGGCGTGCTGCTGCTATGTATAGGTTCGCTACACCCAACTACAGATCTATTAATTTACCTCAAGACGCTCAATTTCTGCAAGAAGTAGTTAATAATTACCGACGATTACGTTCTGCTTCTAAGCGTTAGTTATAAATTAAGAACTTTTTAGCTCGGTTTCAGTAATTGAAAAGGACGAGTTGTTTATATTCAGGAGTTTTTGTTTGTGGTTCGTAAGGTTGATTTGATAGGAGGTTTTGATTTAAGATGGATTTAGCGATCGCTTTTACCATTGGTACACAAACAGAATTACCAATTTGCTTGTAACTTTCTCCTAAACTAGGATGAATTTTGAAAGTTTCGGGAAATCCCATTATTCGGTAACATTCCCCAATTGTTAGTTTTCTCACTAAATCTTTCTCAGGAATATAGATAAAAAATCTACCAGAAGTTTCTTGAGATGGAAGTGTCGGATGAACGCCATCGATCGAATAAATTCTATTAGGTTGTCGATGTGTTCTTGATAAATGTTCTGTATTAGGTCTAACTCCAGTTTTCCAAGTACCTTTGTTCCGATAACCAACAAACAAAAGTCCTGATTCTTGTAACTTTGGACTTTCAATTAAAGTATATTCCGATTTATCTAAGATTTCAAAATTACCTGTCTTATCTAAAAAATCTCTGAGTCGAGGGGGAAATTGCCTTTTAATTCGGGAAAAGTTGAATTCTTTACCTTTGCTGGCAATTATAATAATTCTTTCTCGATGCTGCGGAACGCCGAAATTTCTGGCATTGAGAAGTTGAGAGGTTACATTGTAGCCTAAGTTATGCAAACTTGTTAGAATAACTTTGAGGGTGTTGGTGCGATCGTGATAAATTAAATGTTTAACGTTTTCCAATACAATTACTTTCGGTTGTTTAGCTTCAACAATTCTACAAATCTCAAAAAACAACGTTCCTCTCGTATCTTCAAATCCCTGCTTTTTTCCGCAAATGCTAAAAGGTTGACAAGGAAAACCTGCAACCAAAACATCAAAATCTTCTAAAGAATTTGGCTGAATTTGGGTAACATCATCAAAAGGATTTTCGCCGAAATTATTGCGGTATACTTCTTGGCAATTTTTATCAATCTCACAGGAAAAAACACATTTAAATCCAGCTTGTTCAAAGCCTAACCTAAACCCACCAATTCCAGCAAATAAATCTATGAATTTCATTAACTTTTGCCTAAAAGAAGAACTTAATTTTGTGCTGGAAATCTACGTAATAACTCTTCCCGATTAGATTGCATAATCAATTGAGTTACTTCGTTAGTTGGTAATTGAATCAAAGCTTCAATAATTTGGGATAACTCAGGATCGATTATGCCAAATTTTACTTCTAGCATACTCTCAATTGTCAGACGCTTTCCTTGTTGTATCCCTTGCTGTATCCCTTGTTGTATCCCTTGTTGTATCCCTTGTTCTTCCCCTCTTTTTAAAGCATCTTGTTCCCATTGAATGTACAAAGGTGATAATTTCATAATTAAACTCCGTTCTTCTGAGTCTAAAGTTTCTGTGGTTTGTAAGTTGGCTTGGAAATTGGTTAGTAAGGTGAGAATGTGCGATCGCAACGGATAGTTTACTGGTAATTGCTGGATTTAATTTGGTGCTGGAAATCTACTTAATAACTCTTCCCGATTAGATTGCATAATCAATTGAGTTACTTCTTTTGTTGGTAATTGAGTCAAAGGTTCAATAATTTG
>NZ_JBHFNQ010000182.1:0-46238 GCF_041929345.1 Floridaenema aerugineum BLCC-F46 | reverse complement strand
GGAATCTTTGACTTTATTGAATGAACAAACTGCTCAATTAATGTCATTAAGTCCACATAAACGACCTTATTATCAGCGAGGTCGAAGAGCCGAGATGCTTATCCGGTCTACCTTTTAGCCATAGTTGTCACCCCGTCAGGCCTAGCAGCCGAAAGCAGACGCTTTTCCCAATCCTCTCTATTGGCTGCATATCCGGTTGCTGTTGATTCTCCATTAGTAATCAACAGTGGTTCTAATTCATTGAAAACAAGGTTGTAGTCGGGTTCTAGTGTGGCAATGAATGAGCTTTGGCTACGATGATGACTTGGAATTAATAAACTTCTGTTGGCTGGGTTAGCTTTAATTAACTTCTCAATCTTTTCTGGCGAACGATGGTCTTTTCGTTGATTGCTGTATGCAATTCGAGCTAAGGTAGGAGCATCGGTTTCTAATTCAAAACTGATGCCTCGTTTTTGCAATCCGGGGATGGTTGGTTTTTGAGCATGACCGAGTTTACTAGCAGCAAATCTTACACCAGACATCTCATAACGCAGTCCATCTACTACCCCTTCTCTTGTAACTTTTGCCCCAACTGTTATGCCTCTAGCTTCTAATGCTTGTACGTAACTGGTAAAGTTTTGAGTAACTGCAATTGCTTCTTCTATAGCATCCTGAAGCTGGTCAATCACCGGAGGTTGCGCTGGTGTATCCTGTTCCTGTTCTCGCATCATCCGGCGCTTTTGTCCGGTTGATGGTGCAGTACGGTTGACTTCCCAGGAACAGGGAACAGGCGTTAAATCAAATGTTAGCAACATCTCGAAGCGGACTGTACGTTGCTTTGATTTAGTTGGCATGGTAGTACTCTATATGGAACAGTGGTTAGCCTTGGTTTTAGCAACAATATTTGTGCGATAACTGTGGCAAAATTCTTGCCACTGAGCTTCGTTCTTAAACCATGAATGTCTGTTGTAGTAGTTCCGAAGCAGGTGGGGACTGCAATTTAACAACAAATTGATTAGCTGCTCGAATTCCCTCCAATTACATTTACGTCAAAAGCGATAGAAGAAAAAATCACTTTTGGCATATCAACTAGTATTGAATAGCTTGATAAGTTGAAATCAATTCTTAAAAATCAACTAATCGAGAACAGATGCAATGGGCAGATTAACAAAGCTAGCCTATCCCGAAATAACGCTAACTCTGGATTTTGGTGGCAGTGGTACCAAGGGAATTGTACAAGTTAAAGGAGGCGTTCCCCATGCCCTGTACATGGAGCCAGAGGTGATTGAAGCAACTCGCCTTTCGCTAATCGATAAAACCGAAAACAACCTGAGCAATGCCTACCCGGAGAACGTAGCTTGGGTGGGAGTTGGTGACGAATATCGAGCAGTGGGATATCTGGCAGCAAATTATTATAGTGCCGCACAGGGGCTACGACCGAGAAAATACGAACTAGCACTGTACAAGACATTGGCAGCTATCTGGGTGGTGAAGCAGAAATATAAGTTATCTGAAGCGTTTCGCGTATCCTTAGCACTACTGTTGCCACCGGGGGAGTTTGAAGATTCCTCGCTGCTGAAACCAATGCTAAAAGAAGCACTGGCTGGTTTTAATACCCCTACAGGTGAAATCCAAGCAAACTTAACCAATTACGAATGCTTTCCCGAAGGTGGTGGCATCTATGCGATGTACTGCAAAAACTCCAAAGCAGCTATTAAGCGTCAAATAGTTGCGCTGGTCATGGTAGGTTATCGCAATGCTTCCTTGCTGGTATCCCGTCGCGGCATCTTGGATAAAGGTAAAACAACCAACTTGGGTATGGCTAGGATGGTTGAGCTAGTTATGGAACGCACGGCAGGACTAACATCCTCCCAATTAGTTCCGGCGATACTGGCAGCAGGAAATCATCCAAAACCGCAACATTTCCTTAAGTTAGTTAGGGGCAGCGAGCGATCGATCCGCGATACCGAGATAGATAAAATAATATCTGCGGTAGAATCTGCCAGGACAGAGTATGCAACATCGCTTGCCTCATGGTTAAAGGAAGTGTTGCCACCCAGTAGTGAATTAGACGAAGCTATTGTCTGCGGTGGCACAGCAGATTATTTGCACCAAGAACTAAATGCGATATTTCCCGGAACGCCTGTAACGTGGCATGGCGGGGTAGAAATCCCCACATCCCTAAACGAACAATGGTTGGGTACTCGCTTGGCAGATGTATGGGCGCTGTCAGTTTACCACGCTGCCAAGGTGAAGGCACTGGCTAAGTTGCAAGAACAGGAAAAGGAGGCAGTGGTAAATGGCTAACCGAAAAAAAGATTTGACCTGGCGTTATCAACCACCTGTTGATTCGGATAAAGCAAAGTTACTCAGTTACATCCAGAATCAAAAGCTGCATCCAAATCAAGACAAAACAGCAATGATTATCAATGCCCTGACTTCATACTATATGCCAGTAGCATTGCACAGCGAGGGCAGTTATTCGCAGGAAACTTTGGAATTGCTACTGCTAGATTCAGCAATAGCTTTTGCCAATCAACTCAAGTATTTATGTGCTGCTTTAAATGTAGAACCAATGCGGGTAGGCAGCGTTTTGTGCAGTGCTTTTCCAATATCGAATTCAAACTACAACCAAACCAAAGTTTCAGATGCAGCACGGAATGAAATTGTGGATGAATTGGATGATTTTGACCCGCAAGCTTGGAATTTGTCAGGAATCACAACCGACAGCGAAACTTTTGAATTTATTAATTAGGAGAAAAGTTGATGGCAAGAATACATTTAATTGATGGAGAAAAAGGCGGCGTTGGCAAATCATTATTTGCCCGTGTTATGGTGCAGTATTGTATTGAAAATAAGATAGAACACGCCTTGATAGATGCAGATATCACCAATCAAGATGTGAAGCGGTTCTATGACTATGCCGTTGATGCAGAATTTTCCGAAGCTCTGAACAAGGGAAATAAAGCTGACATTATTTTTGAGTTAGCTAGGGAAAAAGCAGTAATTGTTAACCTTCCGGCTAATGTATTTCCCTTGGTAAATAACTGGGTTACAAAGGGGAGACTGCTAAATGTGGCTGATAAGTATGGTGTTGATGTGTGCAAGTGGTTTATCTGCGATGGTGGATTTGAATCGATCGAGTTATTCTATCAATCAATGGAGCAATACAAAGACAAAATGCTGCACGTTTTTGTCCGAAATTTAGGGAAAACGGACGACTGGAGTTTTTTAGAAAGCGAATCTAAGTATCAAGAATTGAAAGATAAGTACAAAAAGACTTTGCAAGTTATTGATTTTCCATTGCTGTATCCAGGTGATAGATATTTCATCGACTCGAACAAATTCAAATTCAATGACCCTCAAATTGAAGAGAAGATGCCAATTATGTCCCAACAGCGATTGATGACATTTCTGGAAGATTCCTACTTGCAAATTGCGGTTACAGAACTATGGACACCGGATAAGCAACCTAAAAAAGCTGAGAAGGAAAAAGCAGTAACTTCTAGTAAGTGAGCCAAATGTACCAAATCAATCCGATACACGATACCGCTGCGACTCTCAACTGTGATGTTACCCAGGATGGACAATATCTAGGACGGCTGTATGTATTTCCAACCACTAATCCCAACTTCATAGTAATGGGAATTGAGAAAGAGTGGTTTTTAGCTCATGCAGAAGGAGAGTTCGTTATTAGCGGTTACATTAATACTAATGGACAGTGGAGTTTGTCACCTCATCAAAGCTTGCAATTGTCAGAGGAGTATACCACTCAATCTGCAATATTTGACCGAGTATTTAGCCCACAATACGTTCTGGATATACTGGCATCCAGCAATCTCGAACCATCTTTGGTAGCCAAAGATATGACGGTTGCAAATGATAGTAATAACAACGTTAATGGGGAATCTGGTGAGGATCAGCCAATGAAGTTTGACAATAAATTAATGGTTGATTGGAATGCGATGATTCCCCATCTAGATGTGTTAAGAGAATTGCTAATTCGCGAAGTTGAACAAGAAGAGTTTTCTAATCACTTTGAAGAAGAGCAACCCAACGAATTAGCGACAGAAACTGAACGTCTTAAGGTTCAAGATACTTTAATTGACGCAGTTTTGGAAGAATACCAGGAACAAGAAACAACAGAATTTATGCTGCCACCTTTTGGCATTGTTACGGTACACGCCCAAGAGGAATATTTTGTACTGCGTTCTGAGAATGACGGACAGACAATACTGGTCGCTAGCTTAGATGGAGAAGTCATCGAAGAACTTTCTCAGAATGATGCTGCCAAGTTTGAGGATGTTTTGAAACACTCGAAAGTAGAGGTAACTAAATGGCTTGATACGAATAGCAATCTAATCGGTCAAAAAAGTAAACAAGTGCAGGATGTGGAATATGGTGATTAATTTTAAAGAAGGCGTACAAGCCAGAAATGAAAATGCTTTGTTGCAGTTATTGGCAGATAAGGATGCTGAGTATCAAAAGCGGGTACTAGCAGTAGCAGTTGAATATGGTTTGAAGACAAACGACCCCCTGTTCCTAGTGATGTTAGCAACGGGACAATTGCAGGTAATTTTAGAAGATAAACCGCACGAACTGAATGGTTTGTTTGATAGGTGGACTGAAGCCATCCACGACCAATTAGAAACAGCAAAGCGTACTGCTACTAAGGGTCAAGAAATCGAAATTCGCAAGATGGTAGACCGATTGATTGCTTATTGTTCTGCCAAAGAACGCAGTCGTCTTTCGTTGATGTTACCTGCTTTTGGGTTGTTTGTAGCGGCAATGGGATTGGGTTTTTTAGGTGGAATGGCAGTTCCAATTTGGTTACAAGGTGGTTATGCACCAGGACAAAAAATCACAATGGATGCAGCTGAAAGTTTACGCTGGGCGCAAAGTCCGCAAGGTCAATTGGCAAGGAATATTGTGACTTGGAATTCCGAAAGTTTAGCTAATTTGAATTGTACCAAATTAGCTGCTCAACAATCGTTGGTAGCTAAAGAAAAGGGGAAAGCAGCTGTTTCTCAATACTGTTTATTGCGAGTAAAACCAGTTAAATGAAGGAGTAAATGTGATGAAAAGTGAAAGCAAGTTGATGCGCGTGTTGGGGAGAGTACAGGATATTTGCGGATGGGTGCTCACAGTGAGTATGGCTATTTTGGCAATGGTGCTTATGTTTTTCTTGCCTCTGCGTGCTGTGTTGTTTGGGTTGATTGCGATCGGTGTTTGTCCCAGAGTGAATCTTCCTGATACTGTAAGAGTTGTGGTGGCAATTGTCGCTTTGATTGGTTTGAGTGTTTGAGTAAAGCGAACTCCCGATTTAGGGCTTGCTGAATAAGCCTGCGATCGCAAAAAGCGGAATTAAGCAGGGCGATCGCACTTATTCAAGCAAATGATTTCTGTACAGAAGATAAACCAACCGTTTCTGCATCTCGACAGACTACTGCTGGGGTTCTTGCATAAGTTCCCCTAATTGAGAGATATATGTAAGCGGATAATCATCTTACATACTGACGATTTGAGTAGCGAAGAGCACGGTGGTTTAGGTGTCGCAGCGAGAGTGGTTAATACTTCTGATATCACTACTTTATTGATCGCGTTTGAAGTGGGTACTTAGCCGCACAAGCAGTTGGTTTTTGCATAAGTCCAAAAATGCCAGACATATCACTAATCAGAAAACAATCTAACTACTGGACTATGCAATTTCAAGCTTTCAAAACGGCAATAACACAATATGTAACGTAGTTTATCTGATGTGCGAGTTATGCGTTCTCGAAAAATCGGTTTAACGGTATTTATGACACTGCTGGCTACTATTTCAGAGCCTTTTGGGTTTATCTCAGTACCATTGGTTATAGAAAAGGCGATCGCGCAAACTGCCAATAATCAAAATTTAGACGAAAATCGCGTCGCCAATCCTGCTGTATCCGGCAGCTTTGTTGATTACTTCGCACAAAAAACTCAACTTAAAGGGCATCAGAGCTATAATCTCAGTGCCAGTTTTAGCCCAGATGGCAAACAGATTATTACAGCATCGGGTGATAACACCGTCCGACTTTGGTATTCATCTGACAATCACCTAGCCCAACTTCGGTTCCCTGAAGCCTCCTCTTCCCCAAAAGTAGAATACAATCGACCAACGTCAGGTTTGCCGTTCGTTGCCCAAAGCGCAAATTTTAGCTCAGATGGACAGCAGATTCTCACAGTTAACGAAGACGGTACTGTGGGAATGTGGAATACTTCCGGCAAGTTACTGGCTCAAATCAAAGGAGATCGACATCAGATTACGAGTGCGGTTTTTAGCCCAAATAGCAAACAGATTCTCACAGTATCGAAGCACGGTATTGTGGCGGTGTGGAATACTTCCGGCAAGCTGCTGACTGAGTTAAAAGGACATCGGGATATTATCTGGAGTGCTAGTTGGAGTAACGATGGACAACGTATTGTCACTGCATCCGCTGACCAGACTGCCCGTGTATGGAATACCTCTGGCAAGCTGCTAACCGTTCTCCAAGGAAATCAGGGTCGAGTCACCAGTGCCAGTTTTAGCCCGGATGGACAACGGATTCTCACCACATCTTCTTATGAAGGTATCGTCCATGTATGGGATAGCTCTGGTAAGTTGCTAGTCCAAATTAGAGATACTGGTATTGCAAGTGCTTATTTTAGTTCAGATGGGCTGCGTATACTCGGTGCATTGACTAGCGGTGCTGCTCGCGTATGGGATACTTCAGGCAGGTTGCTAGTTCAACTTGAGGGAAATGAACCAGGTTTCGATCGAGTCTTTTTAAGCCCCGACGGAAAGCGAATTGTCATTGCAGCTAGAGATGGTACTGTCCGCGTGTGGGATAGTTTAGGCAAATTGCTAGTCCAACTTGAAAAAGATTATTTAAGAGTTTTCGATGTTAGGTTCAGTCAAGATGGACAGCGCATGGTAATTGTAAATGATGGCAGAACCGTCGATGTGTGGGATTTATCCGGCAACAAGCTAGCGTCATTCCAAGGGAAGATTGACAGTATTAGCGAAGCAAGTTTGAGTCCAAATGGACAGCAGATTGTTGTTATATTTTCTCAAGACCCCGCCCGCTTGTTGGATTTCTCTGGAAAACAGCTAGCAATTCTTACAGTACGTCCGAGTAGTGTCAACAGTGCTAGCTTTAGCCCAGATGGAAACTATATCGTGACTGCATCATCTGACAAAACTGCCCGTGTGTGGGATATTTCTGGCAAATTATTAGCGGAACTTCAAGGACATTTAAACAGTGTGAATGGTGCTAGTTTTAGCCCAGATGGAAAATTAATTGTCACTATGTCATCTGACAGAAGCGCTCGGATTTGGGATACGTCTGGCAAACAGCTAGCTCTTCTCAAAGGAAAAAATGACTCGATTACGGGTGCAATTATTGATTCTGGTGTTACGACTGTCAGCTTTAGCCCAGATGGAAAATTAATCGTCACTATATCTGGTGATAGCATCCTTCGCTTGTGGGATACATCTGGCAAGATGTTAGCAGAATTTTCAGAGCATTATCCACGTTTCCAGAATGCCAATTTTAGTCCAGATGGACAGCGCATTTTTACTTCATCTATTGATGGAACCATCCAAGTGTGGGATTTGTTTGGCAAGTTACTAACCGAACTTCCAAAGCAACTCCCAAAAGGTCAGTTAGGTCTGTTCAAAACCGCTTTTAGTCCTGATGGACAGAACTTAGTGATGATTTCCTTTCCAGATTTTTACTTTTCTAATGTTCGTGTATGGGTATCAAATTTGTCGATCGACCAACAGCCAGTTGAACTGAAAGGACATCAAGGTTTTGTATACAGTGCCAGTTTTAGTCCGGATGGCAAACGGATTGTTACAGCATCTAGTGATAAAACTGCCCGTATCTGGGACTTATCCGGCAAACTCCTAGCGGAAATAAAAGGGCATCAAGACATTATTAGAAGTGCAAATTTCAGCCCCGATGGACAAAAAGTTATTACCGCATCTGATGACGGTACTTCCCGTATCTGGAACATCAACGGTAAACAGTTAGCTGTTCTCACTTTATCTGTGTCTCCATCTTCTTCCAAGGTGGAAGCAGACTCTAATTAGCATTTTAGGAATATTTCAGCCAGGTGTTAGCTTAGAATATGGGTTAGCAGTAGGTGGAATCAAGAGTAATACTTTCATTACAATGATGGAATTACAAGCTGAGAAAGCCGTGCAATGGTGGCAAGAGACTGGGGAAATGATTGTTTTTGACAATTATTCGATTTGAGTATTGTTAGCTACGATGATAGCCGATAGTAACAGTACTATCGGCTATCAAATTTAGCTAATTAAAAGTAATTAAAGGGTAGTAAAATCAGTACTAGAGATAGCGTTAGCTTGGATGCCAATCAAAGTAGCAAGAACTTCATTGTTACTAACCAAACTAATCACAGTATTGCTGGCATTATTCCCCGTACCTTGAGAAACTTTGAGTTGTTCAAAAGTTAAGCCGTTGGTGAGACCAAAGCGATCGCTACCCACAATAAAATCGAAGATAGCATCAGTACCAGTACCAGCAACTAGCGCAAAAGTATCTTGACCGACACCACCAATTAAACTATCTTGACCAGCACCACCATAGAAAATATTATTTCCGTCGCCACCATCAAGATAATCATTACCAGCACCACCATCAAGCAAGTCATCCCCAGCATTACCAGTTAAGGAATCATCATTATCACCGCCAGCTAAAGTATCGTTACCTTCCCCACCTTCAAGTAAGTCAACACCCTTACCACCATCAAGGAAATCATTACCATCTTGACCGTAGAGTTGGTCATGACCATCACCACCAACAAGCGAGTCATTACCATCGCCACCTTCAAGGTAGTCATCACCAACACCAGCATCTAAGATATCATTACCAGCTTGACCGTAGAGTTGGTCGCGACCATCGCCACCAGTGACGAAATCATCATCTTCGCCACCTTCTAAATAATCATCACCTTTACCACCATCTAAAGTATCCTTGCCGAGTTGACCGTAAAGTTGGTCATTGCCATCGCCACCGGATAGGGAATCATCTCCGTCACCACCTTCGAGATAATCGTTGTTAGCATCACCGGAGAGGGTATCATTGCCAGCTTGACCGTAAAGTTGGTCGTTGTTGTTGCCACCACTGAGGTAATCATTGCCATCGCCAGCATCTAAATAATCATTACCCCCTTGTCCGAATAAGCTATCAATACCTTCACCACCATCGAGGTAGTCGTTACCATCTCCACCAACTAAGGAATCATTACCTGTGCGACCATAAAGGTCATCATCTCCGGTACCACCGTTGAGAGAGTCATCACCAGCAGCACCTTCTAGCGAGTCTCGACCAGCACTACCAAAGATTTCATCATTGCCATCTTCCCCAGTTAGCAAGTCATCGCCATTACCACCATCAAGGGAGTCGTTACCTTCTCCACCTGCTAAAGAGTCATCGCCGTTGTTGCCAAACAAAGTATCATCGCCTGTTTCGCCTAACAGCGTGTCACCGTCGTTACCGCCATCGAGGAAGTCGTTGCCAGTACCACCGAACAAGGTATCGTTGCCGAGTTGACCGAAAATGCGATCGTTCCCTGCATTACCATAAAGCAAGTCATCATTCTTCCCACCATCGAGAAGGTCATTACCATTGCCACCATTGAGGGTATCGTTGCCAACATTACCGTGAAGTTGGTCGTCGTCATCGCCACCATCGAGGGAGTCATTGCCATTACCACCAGTTAGGTAGTCTACGCCTGCTTGTCCGAACAGGATGTCTGCATCATCACCGCCATCGAGGAGGTCGTTGCCTATACCACCAAATAGAGTATCACTACCTTTTTGTCCGTAAAGGCGATCGTTATCTTCACCGCCATCTAGCAAGTCGTCGCCTACATCACCGTCTAGGTTATCATTGCCTGTACCGCCGTTGAGGGTATCGTTGCCATTTTGTCCGTAAAGATAATCATTGCCAGCGTTACCCAATAGTAAGTCTTCGCTGTCTCCACCTTCGAGGTAATCATTACCTTCTCCACCATCCAGGGTGTCCTTACCAGCTTGTCCGTAGAGTTGGTCGTTTCCGCTATTACCTGCTAGGGAGTCATCGCCGTCGCCACCTTCGAGGTAGTCGTTGCCAGTACCGCCGTCGATAGTATCGTTGCCAAGTTGACCGTAAAGTTGGTCGTTGCCTTCACCACCATCAAGGATGTCGTTACCTTCGCCGCCTTCGATGTAGTCTACTCCAGCTTTTCCATATAATAGGTCATTGCCAGCAGAACCTTGAATGCGATCGCGATCGTCTCCACCATCAATGGTGTCATCTCCTAATCCACCATCGATAAAATCAGTACCAGCTAAACCATCAATCCGGTTATTGCCATTGTCACCGATTAAGGTATCGATGAATTCCGAACCAATCAGGTTTTCAATTTGTGTTAAGGTGTCACCCAAGGCATCTCCCGCCCAACCTTTTCCGGTTAACAGACTAACTGCAACTCCAGTTTCCGAGTTGAAGTAGGAAGCGGTATCATCACCTGTGCTGCCATCTATGGTATCTGCACCTTTACCACCAACTATCAGGTCGTCGCCTGCTTCGGCAAAGATAGCATCTTCCCCTGTTTCACCGTAGATGGAGTCGTTACCTTCTCGACCATAAATTAGGTCGTTGCCATCTCCAGCAGTAATAATATTTGCTTTGGCATCGCCTGTAATTTCATCGTTGAAGATGGAACCGACAACGTTTTCAATATTGAATAGTTGGTCAATGTTATCAAAACCATCTCTGGCAGTGTTTTGTTCTAAGTTAACTATGGCACGCATTGGGTCACGGCGATAGCTGACGGTATCGATATTTTCTCCACCATTGAGGGTGTCATTGCCAGCGTTACCGATGAGTAAATCTTTGCCTGCTAATCCTTCAATGCGATTGTCACTGCTATTGCCGATGAGGATATCATCGAATTCTGAACCGATGATGTTTTCTAAGTTACGGAGGGTGTCGGTGTTGCCATATCCATCTTCGGCGGTGCCTGCATTGATGGTAAAGTTGGGTTCGATGTTAACTGGGTCAGTGGAGTTGTTGTTGTAGTTTTGAGTTTCGTTGATGTTAACAATGACTGCTTTGGGGGAGTTTTCGTAGGTGACGGTATCGATTTCTGTGCCGCCATCAATTAAATCGTTGCCGGAGTCTCCGATTAAAAGGTCGTTTTCGGAGTTGCCGTAGAGTGAGTCGTTACCTGCATTACCGTTAAGAGTGTCGTTTTCAGTTCCACCATTGAGGATGTCGTTGCCTTCGCCACCGATGAGAGAATCGCTGCCAGCTTCGCCGTTGAGGGTGTCGTTTTCAGTTCCGCCGTCGAGGATGTCGTTGCCTTCGCCACCGATGAGAGAATCGCTGCCAGCTTCGCCGTTGAGGGTGTCGTTTTCAGTTCCGCCATCAAGGGTGTCATTCCCTTCAGCACCAGATAGTATATCCGCTCCAGCTTCACCATACAGCAAATCTTGTCCTTCATGACTACTGAGAAAGTCATTGCCATCTCCACCTGCAAGGGTATCATTACCAACTTCCCCATAAAGTTGGTCATTTTCTGACCCCCCATCAAGGATATCATCTCCTATACCACCAATGAGTGTATCTGTATCTGCTTCCCCATAAAGCTGGTCATCTTCTGATCCACCATTGATGATATCACTCCCGATACCTCCTGCTAAGATATCTGAATCAGCGCCTCCATAAAGAAAATCGTTCCCGGAACCACCGTTAATAATGTCATCACCATTACCCCCATAGAGGGAATCTACACCATTTTCACCTTCAAGGTGATCATTCTCAGAACCACCATCAATAATATCATCACCATCACCACCAAATAAGCTGTCCGCACCAGATTGACCGTAGAGTTGGTCATTGCCATTCCTAGCTTCTAAATAATCATTACCTTCGCCACCTTTAAGAATGTCCGCTACAGCCCCGCCCCGAAGAATGTCATCACCAGAACCACCATCAAAGTCAACGCTAATATCTGCTTCTGGATTGAGGAAAATTTGGTCATTTCCAGTGTCTCCTAATCCAAGGATTTTGTTAATGTTCAAGTAAGTTTGTTCGTATCCGAAAGCCCAAACTTTAGTTTCGCTTACTCCTGGAACTTTGCTAAGAATGAATAGCTCATCAATAATTTCTGGGCTAGCATTGCGTTGACTTGCATACTCTCCCTCTCCCATATTGAGTCGTAGTACACCGTCACCCAAACGCAATGCTAGATTGGGGTCGAATGGCTGTTTTGCATTATCGCCAAAGACAAAATCAAATAACTCAATTTCAGCTATTTTCCATTCCTTTTTCTCAATAGTTTCCTTTAAAGCTTCTTCCCATCTTCCACGAAGTAAATTACCAAGTCCCTTCCAAATTCTGACAGGGTTGTATGTAATGTGTTCTACGTACAGGCTAGAACCAGCTTTGATGTCGCCGTCTATATCAAAAATTTCCAGCGGATCGGTTTGTAAATTACTAGAAATTTCTCCAAATCTGACCTTACCATCACCCGGAGTTGGATCGTCAAGTGAGAAATTACCACTACCATTTATGTAAACTTTTCCACCTCCTTTAAAACCGGGAATACCTACAGACCCATCCGCGTATAGATTGCCATTAAGTTTAAACACAGGCTGAGAATTATCTATGAAAAAACCCTGAGTAAAAATATCAGATGTAGTACCATTTGGTTGAGATGCTTTTCTAAAGCCTGCTGTGTCATATCCAAATGTGAAATTTGGAATTTCAAAACTTGCTGTACCTCCTAATGTCACAGTTACAGGAGGAAGAGCCCATACAGGAATAGGATAATCAGCAGAAATTGAGCCTTTAAATTCAGGTAATGTGAATTTAAATAGTTCTGCATCTTTATCTAAAAACAGGTTAAATGCTTGAGTAGGATCTTCAAGGATAGGAAATTTTAATCCTCCGCCTGGGATTTTTTCACTAGTTGTGAAGAAACTGCTTGCTCCATTAGCTTTGGCTTGCTCAATGGCATTACTGTTTGGTTGAAGACTAGTAAAGTTTTTATTTTGATCGATACTAAAGTTACCAAGATCTATAAGTACAGAGCCGCTACTATTGATGGTATTGTCAAGGTTTTTTATAGCATCTAGTGCTTTGATGAAGTCTGCACTTGAGGACAAGCCTGCCATGTTTAAAAGACTTAAATTAAGACCTACACGATCTAATACTGGTATAGGTTGAGATAAAAAATTGACAACGGGATCAAAGGATTTTGTAACATTACGAACTTCTTGTACAATCGGTTTGGCAAAATCGTTCAAAAATGAACCCAAGTCCAATTTAACATTATTAAATCCTATAGTGGGTAATTCGCCAAAGCTAGCATCGTCGATATCGACTGCATTAAAATTCCAATCTAGATTGAAGTCGCTGCTAAGTTTGGGGAATTTAGCTGAATCACCAAAGCTTGTTGCCAGATTTAAGTTAACGTCAGCATTGGCAGTCAGTTTAGCGTCAACTAAGCTTTGAAAATCCACTGAGGGAATCTCTGCAATTTTTAGCCGATCGCCAGAGTCAGCTAAATCGACAGTGAAGGAGCCATTAAAGTTAGTTCCTTTGTCTGTGGCATTAAGGGTAAGAAATCCAAGTTTGCCGTTGGCATTTAAACCTGGAGTTGCAGCATTTAAATCAATTTTGAGTTCATCATTTGTGGATGTATCAATGAAAAAACCTTCAGTTTTATTTACACCAAGTTTTAGATTAAAGTCAAAACCTAATCCAACATTTGCGTCACCACTCAACTCAAGTCCGACCCCTGGTATGCCAAAGTTTGATGCGAATGCGGTTTCAAAATTAGATGGTGTATTAGAACCAAGTTTTAAGTCAAAGATTACTTCATCAGTGGTGTCAACAACCTTGATTGCTTGTTTGAGAAGCTTTAATCCACTTGAACCTGAACCAAGTGCTGTGTTAAGAGCATTTTGAATATCAGTAACAGTTGCATTGCTTAAGTCGGTAATATCATTCAGTTTGTCGTGGACAGCAGTTCTAATATTTTCGACGAATTGCACTGCTTGCTCAGTAGAATTTTTTAAACTATCGCCAACAATAGGTATACTCTCGCTAAAAACTCGACTATTGATACCATCTTGTAGTTTAGTCAGCAGCTGATCTAATTCGGTAATAGCATTTTTGAATGTACCCGTGAAATTCTGCTCCTCCAGCTGAATAAGTTTTCCATCTAAGGTGAGAATAACTGTATCATTTTCAGCCTTTAATGCCCGAAGTGCAGATCCATTTAACTCCACACCTCGGACTACAGAAGAAAAAATCGCTCCTTCATCCCCAGCAGCATCGAATGTGTTAATTCGAGAATCAATAAAATGCCCAATTTCTTCTAACAGAACATTAGTAATCGCACTCCCATTGCCTGCATTTAATACCAAATACTCTTGAGCTAAATAAATCTTGTTATTCTCCCAAGAATAAGCACCATTAGCACCGTTAATTTCTGCGGCTTTGCGAATTTCAATTTCTGGTAATTCGACAAAGTTACCATTTCCCCATTGCTGAAGTAACTTATCGAGGTTTTCTTTATTTATTTCATCACCAAAAGCCAGATTTATTTTCCCTAACAAATTCTCATCTTTGGCAAAATTAGTTAATAAATCCTCTGTAAGTTCGGTAGCTTCATCAATTACTTCTACAGAATTAACGGTGTTAATTAAATTAACCATTGTTTTCTCCTTGGTTGAATTCTAGACGATGCAAAGTTTAGGCAAACGAATCTATCAACACTGCTACGAAAAAAGTGTGCTGAGTTCTGATAATTAAACTTGTGGCAAAAGTCAATTAAGAAAATTGTTTAGGGGAAGCTTATAAATATGTTTACAGAGAAACATGATTTTTTGGCGATTGCTTCACCCATTTTAGGGATTGTCTCTATTCGTCCTTGATTCTACCGAAAAGAGAATTAAATCTTAAAAAAGTGACCGTTCGGTGATGAGAGAACTAGTAGAGAATAACGCTGATAAGTAGAACTACATTTCACCCTGACAGTTTTCTGAAAATTACAGTTCAGAAATATCAGTATTTATGCTAAAACCTCAATTCACAGCTTACTGTGGAAATTACGGACTGGCAAGAATTTGTAAATCGCCTTTTACAAATTTAATTAAAAATCAGTCCGACATAGCAACAACAGTGCTGACATGGCAATACTTTAAGAATTTTTTCTTAAAGTACAGTTAGGCTGCTCCAAGTGCTATAGTGTCAAAAACAACCAATAACCGCAATATACCAACTGCACATTAGAAGGGTGTCAAGCATTGTCTTATCAGGATTTTCGGGGTGTAATCAGCATCTATGCGTACTCCTTTACTCAAATTAGGTAATGCTAAGAAAGGTAGAGAGTGCAGTGCTTGGTAGCCTGGAAGCATCCCCACCTCAGCGATTACTTATATTCTTGTTCAAGCAACTCTCGATGTCAGTTGGATAAAGTAGGGAAAAGTAGGTTTCCTTAGTAGGGTGTAGCTACCGTAAAATTACTTAACGTTGAGCTATGAACCTAGATAATCATAAGTTACTAATCGATTTAGTAGATACACTCCTGTTCCAAAACACCAAAAAACACCTAACAGACGTGCAAACAGCCATCATCAAAGGTGCATTGCAAGACAAATCTTACTCACAAACCAGCGAAGACAACGGATATACCGAACAATACATCAAAGAAGAAGGGTCAAAATTTTGGCGTTTACTCTCCAAAGTATTAGGAGAAAAAGTTACCAAGGTTAATTTTAGAGCAGCACTAGAACGTAGATTAGAATCAGAGAAAGTAGCACCAATCACAGTTGATTTACAATCACTTCAATCAACCATTCCCGCTATTGAACCTCACCAAGACTGGGGAGAAGCACCTGATATTCCGCTGATTTATGGTAGAAATAATGAATTGGCTACCTTAGAACAATTGCTAATTAAAGAAAAATGCCGTTTAATCGCATTATTAGGTATGGGTGGAATCGGGAAAACCACTTTAGCTTTACGCATTTGCCAAGCAACTCAGCAAAATTTTCAATATGTTATTTGGCGCAGTCTCCGGGAATCTCCACCAATTGAAAAAATTGTAACAGACTTAATAAAATTCCTCTCCCATCAACCAGAAGTACAAATACCCGAAACACTAGGAGAAAAAATTACCCAGTTAATCAATTACTTACGCAATTCTCGGTGTTTAATTATTCTAGATAATTTTGAATCAATTTTAGAGAGTGGTACTAGCAATAGTGACTATCGCCAAGGATATCAAGGATATGGCGATTTAATCAAAAGAATTGGGGAATCAAAACATCAAAGTTGTTTGATTATCACTAGCCGGGAAACTCCCCAAGAAGTAGTACAATTATCAGGAAAAAATCGACCTGTGCGTAGCTTACGTTTAAGTGGGTTAGCGCAATTAGAAGCACAAAAAATCTTTCAAGAACATGGCATTTTCTCGGCTTCCACAGAAGAATGGCAAACTTTAATCAATCATTATGCTGGTAATCCTCTAGCTTTAAATATGGTAGCTTCTGCAATTGAAGAATGTTTGGATGGTAATGTTTCGCGTTTTGTTAGCCAGTACTTAAACAAGGAACGTGCTTTGTTTGATGATATCCGCGAACTATTAAATCAGCAGTTTGAACGATTAACTTCGGCTGAGAAAGAGATTATGCACTGGTTAGCAATTAATCGGGAACCTGTAACTGATTGGCAATTAGAAAAAGATATCATTTCTCCGGTTACACAACAAGAACTCTTACCAGCTTTGCGTTCGTTAATGCGACGTTCCTTGATTGAAAAGGTTAATGATGGTTTTACTTTACAAAATGTCGTTATGGAGTATACAACCAAAAGATTAGTAGAAAAGATTAATCAAGAAATAACAACTGAAGAGGTTAAGTTTTTTATCAGTCATGCGCTGATGAAAGCCACAGCCAAAGATTATATCAGAGATACTCAAATTCGGTTAATTTTAAAACCACTTTTGGAAAGGTTAGTAGCTAATTTAGGAAATTTAGCTAGGGTTCAAGAAAAGCTCAAACGAGTGGTTTCTTGCTTGCAAAAGCATCCTCAACCTGGGTATGCAACTGGTAATACTTTAAATTTATTAATTCAACAGAAGGTTGATTTATCTAACTACGATTTTTCTAATTTAACTGTTTGGCAAGCTTTTTTACAAAATACAAATTTAAAGGGAGTTAATTTTAGTAAGTGCGATTTAACTAATTCGGTTTTCTCGCAAAGACTTAATGGGATTATGTCTTTAACTTATAGTCCAAATGGTCAGCTTTTGGCAACAGGTGATATAGAAAGCGATATTTGTTTGTGGCGAGTTGCAGACGGTCAATTATTATCTATTTATAAAGGGCATTCTAATTGGATAAAATCTCTGGCTTTTAGTCCTGATGGTAAACTTATTGCTAGCGGTGGTATGGATGCACTGATTAAATTAACAGAGATTCCTACGGGTAAGTGTTTGCGAACTATTACAGAACACTCTAACATGATTGGAACTGTAACTTTTAGTCCTGATGGGGAAATTTTGGCAAGTAGCAGTGGCGATCGCACTATAAGATTATGGAATGTAAAAACTGGAGAATGCCTTTCTATTTTACAGGGTCATACTCATTGGGTAGCTGCAATTGCTTTTAGTCCAGATGGCGAAATTTTAGTTAGTGGTTGTGATGATTATACAATTAAAGTTTGGCAGGTTAATACTGGAGAATGCTGGGCTACTTGGTCGGGACATACTGCTCCTATTAGATCGATCGCTTACCATCCTCATGGTAAAATTATTGCTAGTGCTAGTCAGGATGGCATCATCAAATTGTGGCAGATAACTACGGGTAAATGCCTAACTACATTAACTGCACATTCAGACGAAATTTGGTCAATCAATTTTAGTCCAGATGGCGAAACTTTAGCTAGTTGTAGTTCTGATAAATATGTTAAATTGTGGCAAGTTGATGAGCTTAGTAATATAGAATGTAAACAAGCTTTATTAGGGCATCAAGATATAGTTTGGCAGGTAGCTTTTAGTCCAGATGGTCAAACTTTAGCTAGTGGAAGTAATGATAAAACAGTTCAGTTTTGGGATGTACGAACAGGTCAAAGATTGAATATTCTCAAAGGGTATCTTAGTTGGGTAGAATCTCTGTCTTTTAGTCCCGATGGTCAAACTTTAGCTAGTGGAAATGGTGATGGTAGTGTGAGGCTTTGGAATATCAATAACTATGAATGTGAAAAAACTTGGTGGGGTCATAAAAATTTAGTTTGGACAGTTACTTTTAGCCATGATGGACAATACTTTGCTAGTGGTAGTACCGATTATACTATTAGAGTTTGGCAAGTTGGCACTGATGAATGTTTAGTTTTAACAGGACATACAGGTTGGGTACGAAAAGTGCTATTATCATTGGATAATAAAACTCTGATTAGTAGTAGTCATGACCAAACAATTAAATTTTGGGATTTGGTCACTGGTCAGTGTATAAAAAGTCTTAATGGACACGCAGGTTGGATATTTTCTATTGCTTTAAGTCCTGATGGTAAAATGTTAGTTAGTGGTAGTGGCGATCGGACTGTAAAATTCTGGGATGTTGATAGTGGTAAGTGTATCAAAACTTTGACAGGACATACAGATTGGGTTTGGTCTGTTGCTTTTAGTCCAGATGGAAAAACTGTTGTGAGTGGTAGTTCCGATCGCACTATCAAAGTTTGGTGTGTTGCTACAGGAGAATGTTTGATAACTTTGTTAGGACATCAAGATTGGGTAGGAAGTATCGACTTTAGCATGGATGGTAAAAGATTAGTTAGTGGTAGTAGAGATGGCACGATTAAGTTGTGGGATATGCAATCAGGAGTTTGTCAGCTGACTTTGCAGGGGCATGAAAATGGTGTAGAGTCGGTTATTTTTAATCCTAATGGTAATCTTCTAGCTAGTGGTAGTATGGATGAGACAATCAAGTTATGGGATGTAGCAACTGGTGCTTGTGTTCATACTTTGCGATTGCCACGACTTTATGAAGGGATGAATATTACTGGAGTTACTGGCGTGAGCAATGCACAAAAGGAAACTCTGAAAATTAATGGTGCTGTGGAAATGGAAATAACCAGTTAAATTAATAATAAAAATCAAACCACTTCCCATTCCAGAAGTGGTTAAATAAAGTTATTAAATATACTGGTGATAGCCCAAAATACCTCGATATTCGTAAATATCAGGATATCCTTTCTGTTCGTCGCCCGGAGTGCATTTACCGAAGTAGAACGCGATGTGGTCTGAGTTCCAATCGAAGCTACCATCACAACAGCGATAAAACCGAGTTTCTAGCCAGTTTTTACTACGGAAAGTTAGCCCGTATTGGTTAAACTGCAATGCAGGTGCAAAGCAATTACCACAGCAATTGGAAAACCAAATTCCTAAAAATTTGAAATGAAATTGCATAAGCTTTGTACATTTTAGATAACTTGATATTCAGTTTTTTTACCCCGTTAGGGGAGATTGTATTTATGCTAAAAAAAGCTAGCCCGCCCCCATCCTAAGAGCGAGCCTAAGTTGCTTAAAATTCGTCAGCAGCCGCAACTTCTGGTTTGTTCGCTTTAGCAGCTTGAATCCGTTCGTAACGATCGCTAGAACGCTTACCAACTTCAATTAGCGTTAGCAATTGATGGCATAACGCTAGCAATTCTTCATCGCTAACTTCTTCAAGTTGTTGATATAGTTTGGCACGTACAGCTTTACCATTATGAGCTTCTACAGTACCATCTGCTAATGCCTGAAAGTAAAGGCGCGACTCTGCTAATTCTACAGCAGTATTGAGCAGTTTACGAGAATTGGTACGAATACCCAAAGAACCTAATGAAATAGCCATAATGTTTGTCCGTTAATTAACTAATTCCAGTACTTTTTTGCCGTTAGGCATACTTTAGAAAAACCAATAATCAATGCTTCAAAATGTCAGCCTTTGCATCAATCTTACAATTGGTAAAAAACTGCTCCCTACAACCAGGGAGCAATGTTCGTGGCTATGAAATTTCATCAACTGCAACCAATCCAATAAGTTGAGGAACTAACAATTTGTGAGCAGTTTCTAGATTTTTCGTCATGCTAGAACGACCTTGAATGTTATGATTAGCAGCCAGTTCTTTGAGCTTAGTCAGTGTTAATTGTTGAAGTTGTGACTCGGTAGCAATTGTTAAACCTGAACTATTAAATAAATGATTGGCTTCAGGTTCGTTATTTGGCTCAGATAGTACCAACCATTCTTCAACCTCAACAGCTACTTCATCGATTGATTCATCTGCAACTATCGCCTTAGTTGCTTCACTTGTTGTTGCTAAATCCAGAAAATTGGTAGAACTTTCATCAGTTGATGATAGCTCTTGCAATAGTGCCTTAGTGCTATCCCTAACTACCTGCAAATTGGATGGACGTGCAGTTTTTAGCAGCTTTTGGTAAGTTGATAGTGGTGCATTAAATACCAAACTTGACCATCCGGTAGTCGCTATTGCATCTCCAACACATTGCTGCGATAAAATAGTACCTTGATTTTCCACTAGTTGCGCGATAATTTCTCTAATTGCAGTACGAGCGCATAATGGTGGAAATCGTAGACGACCTGCAATAATTGTTGCATTATTTTCTGCTAGCGTGAATTCAACTAAACTAAATTCTGCTAGTTTAATTACTGCTTGACGTTCGTTGATAATGGTGGGATTAGCGGTAGCAATCATCTAGAATTACCTTTGTTTTTTGTTCGAGCGACTTTGTGCGTTAGCACTGTTAACTATTACTCATAAGGTTCAATCGATAACCTAATTTGGCGTTGTAATTTGTACAAATATTGCGTTAACATTCTTCTGACGCGATGTTTTTTCTGGTGGCGACGTTGGTAATAATAATGCCGGAATTCTTTGATTAGTTGGTCGAGGCTTTTCTTTTTGTGATGGTTCATAAAGAAGTACCTAAAAAAACTTCCATTCCTACTGCGCGTGTGAACGCAGTCAGAATGGAGCAATACATTACAATTGAATTAAGGTTTCGCCTTGGATAATACGCCGTAGGTTTTGAATAAATTCAGTTCGATTGGCATGACTGCTAACTTGGGCGACTGCTGCACAATCTATTTGCAATGCTTGTAATAATGGTTGCAATAATCTGAGTTTGGATTGCTTTTGGGCAACCGCATTACTGTTAGTCGTAGCATCGATACCAATACACCATCCCCGCCAGAGAAATACGGCATCTAGTCCATACACATAATCGAGGATGACAGCAGCTGGTACGGCATCCCATTCCATAGCATACCTGCCATTTTTGATATGCCGTCCGTATTCTGATAGCAGGTAAGGTAAAGCTTTTTTGAGACGCTGCCATCCGAGTCTGGTAGCTTTGGCAATACGCACCAGTTGTGTAGTCTCAAAGTGAACTGGTTTAGCACCTGCTGTGATTGCTAGCCGTTGCACAATGCTTTCTGCGGCAAAACTGTTGATTTTTGTGATTGTAGACATGATGGTAAACAAGTGAAATGTTTGATTGCCAGCCGTGTTGATGGCTGTGCTTGCTGTTTCACTCGTTTTCTTGCGTTAGCAATAACTAAAACTTCTGTGGTAGGGGCAAGGATTAATATCCGATAACTGATTTACCGTAATCTTATAAATTGCTAATTGAGCAGTTGAATCTCCATTAACGCTGGTCATTTTGATTAATTTTAGCAATTGAGTTCTCACATATTTGGGCAAGATGGCATCTCATCACCAACTAGCAATCGTGCCAGACTGGGCAGTGCTTCGCCATAAGTGGGATGAATGTGAACTGATTGCTCCAATAGCTGCCAGGTTGCCCCAGCCTCCATTAACGACAGGAAGACATGGACTAGTTCAGCCGTTTCGTAGCCCACTAGCGTGGCACCAAGAATTTTGTCGGTATCGTTGTCGATTACCATGCGGTAAAACCCAAGATCGTGTCCCCACTCAATCGCACGAGCTATATGTGCCATCGGTAGCGTAACGCATCGGGCATTAATCCCTTTTTTCTGTGCGCTTTCAATAGTCATTCCCACTCGCCCAACCTGCGGTTCGGTGTAAACGGCGTATCCCAAAACGCGATCGCTACGAGTGCGATTCTCTCCACAGAGGATGGCTTTCAAACGGCGATAGTCTTCCCAGGAGACGTGGGTAAATGCTGGTTGGTCGGCAACATCCCCAATCGCATACACCCCTTCACAGGTAGTGCGGAACTGTTGGTCAATTTTAACGAATCCTTTCTCGTCTAATTCTACTCCTGTTGCGGCGACATTCAACGCTTGAGTGTTTGGTTTACGTCCAACTACAATCAACAGTGCTTCGCCCTGGAGTTCCTGTCCGTTGTCCAAATTCAGGGTGAATATACCATCGGCGTGCATAACTTTTTCTGTATTGACATGAAAGTGGAGATGAATCCCATCTCGCTGCAACGCTTGTGCGAGCACCTCACTAACATCGGGTTCTTCGTGATTCAGGACGCGATCGCCTCGTACAATCAAGTGAGTGTCACTGCCCAAACGTGCTAATCCTTGCCCCAGTTCTAGCCCAATATAACCCGCCCCAATCACTAACAGACGAGGTGGTAACTCCTTTAGGTCAAAGAAATTACGGTTAGTCAGGTAAGGGGTGTCTGCTAACCCAGGAATATTGGGAATTAGTGAAGACGTACCCGTATTAATCACTACCAACGGAGCTTGAACCGTCCGATCGCCCCCGGTTACAGTTCGTTCTCCAGTAAACGAGGCTTCGGCACAAACGACAGTAACTCCTGCATCGTGGAGTCCTTTTTGAACTCCTTGATTGAAGGAATCCCGGATGCTTCGGACTCGCTTCATTACCTCTGGAAAATCCACCTGCACATCCGCATGAATGCCTAACGCCTTCGCCTGACGAGCACGACCTGCTGCATGAGCCGCTGCTAGAAAAGCTTTGGAAGGTGTACAACCTCGGTTTTTTATTCTGGTTTGCTCATGAGTTTGGCGATGCGCTCTACAGTCCACTAATTCTGGCACGCACGGGAGGTAATGCGACTATATTAGGCGGCGTTTCGTCAATTATGGGGTTAGGTGGTGTGGTGGGTGCGATCGTCCTCAGCCTTTGGGGTGGCAGTCAGCAACGATGGCGCGATATGGCGCTGGGAATTATTGTCGTTGGTGTTAGTAAAGTTGCCTTTGGCTTGGGACGATCTCCTTTGATATGGCTACCCACTCAGTTTGCTGCATCTCTGAGTTTTCCTCTGTTTGGCGGTTCTGAACAGGCTCTTTGGTTCGCTCACGTTGAAGCAAACGTTCAGGGACAGGTATTTGCAGCAGTGATGCTGAGTCAGCAAGTTGCGATCGCCTTAGCTACGATAATGGCAGGACTCCTAGCAGATTATGTATTTGAACTTGCAACTCGATCTCAAAGCTGGTTGACACCGTTATTGAGTAATGTAGTAGGAACCGAACCTGGAGGAGGTATTGCCCTGTTGTACGTTATGACCTCAGCCAATTTAGTGTTGATTGGTTTTTATACGTTACTCAATTCTAAGCTTGGGCTAACAAATCGCCATAATAGATAAATCCAAATATTCACAATTAAAAAAGCTAGAGTGACGAACAAAAAACGAATAATCGGGTTTTTAATAGTGGTTTTAATGAAGAATTACATCAAATATTTGAAGACAGTGGAAATCTCGGCGAAGGAACGTTGAAGTTAATGGACTGGTTAGCCATAGCTCAACAATAGATGAGCAGTAAAATAAGTTTTTTCATTAATTAGTAATAAGCGAAAATTTGGGTAAATACTGCTTTTGATAGGGTGAAATCTCTCTAATAAGGAGAATTTTTTTAGTGGAGATGAAATCACAATGGAAAGTAGACCAAGTGTGGAGAATCGAATTTGACTGTATCGACTTCTTTGGAAGCAACAACATTAACCAAGCCGCGTTTGTGGATGCCCGATCGCGTTTTGTTCACTCCCGCTGCTCTAGAAGAAGCGTGGGGACAGCAGATTTTAGAGCGAGTGCAAGCACTGGGATTACCCGTTGAAGAGTTGCCCCGCAATCGATTGACAGGATTACGGGGTGAAAGCGATCGAGAAACCTACGACATCTCCAAACGCACCCTAGCAGTAGTTAATGCCCCCAATAGCCATTTCAAACTTAGCCCAATTCCCCCTTCAGCTGACTGGCAGTTTCATCTAGCAGAAGGCTGTCCGGCACATTGTCAATACTGTTACCTGGCTGGCAGTTTGCAAGGACCACCAGTAATTCGCGTCTTTGCCAACCTACCGCAGATTATTGCCAACCTTGCTGCTTATGAAAAGCCGGGGAAAAATACTTCTTTTGAGGTCAGTTGTTACACCGATCCGTTAGGCATCGAACATCTTACAGGTAGTCTTGCCGAGTGCATTCACTACTTTGGTACTCGTAAGGATGGTTATTTGCGTTGGGTGTCTAAATTTGATGCAGTTGAACCATTATTAGAGTTAGCCCACAACGGACATACCCGATGTCGAGTGAGTGTAAATGCTGCTCCTATTTCTACCAGAATGGAGGGAGGAACCGCTTCAGTTACCGCCCGTTTAGGAGCATTGCGAAAGCTGGCATTACCTACTCAACGGGGAGGAGGCGGCTATCCTGTAGGATTGGTGATTGCCCCGATAATGCCGATCGAAGATTGGGAAGACCATTATACTCAACTATTTGACCAAATCGGTGCTGCATTAGATTTTGATTGCGACCTGACATTTGAGTTAATCTCTCACCGCTTTACTCCAGGCTCGAAGGAAGTATTGCAAACCTGGTATCCTCATAGCAAGCTAGATTTGGATGAAGCGGGACGAGTCATCAAACGGAACAAGTTTGGTGGCATCAAGTATGTCTATGATAAAGACACCATGAACCCTCTGCGTCGCTTTTTTGAACAGGAAATCGATCGCCGCTTCCCACAAGCACAAATTCTTTATTGGACGTAAGCAAAGCGCGAGCAACGGACGCAAAAGCTAGTAGCCGCATTAGAATTTCTCTACCGCAAATTGTAAATCGAGTTCTAATAGGAGCTAATTTGCAATCAGATGCCCAGTTTTGACGTAAATCACACATCCTTCAATACTGAAAGGAGCGTGCATACTACCAGAAGGGTTGCGTATCCAAGTTCCTTTGGGATAAGTACCAAACTCATCTGCAAAAACACCATTCAGAACTAAAATTTCTTCCCCGCCCCAATGACGATGTGGTTGAAAATGAGTACCGGGAGCCCATTTTACCAAAGCTACATTTTCGCTACCGTAACTGTGCAGTAGCATCACTTGCAAACCATCAACTAATCCAGGCAACCAAGGGGTATGTTGTGTTTCGACGACAACACGCTGTGCTTCATCTGGTGGCATTTGCCAGAGCTTGACGAAAATTGATGCACCATGCTGACTAAAAGGTGTATGGGTAGAACCTACGGGGTTACGCACATAAGTTCCAGCCGGATAGTCGCCATATTCATCGGAAAACACACCTTCTAGCACTAGGAACTCTTCGCCACCACCATGAGTGTGAGGTGAGAACTGACTACCAGGAGCATAGCGGACGATCGAGGTAGCCCTTGCTACTTCTTCACCATCGCGCTCTAACATTCGGCGTTGTACTCCAGGGATGGGAGAATCAACCCAAGGGAGGTTTTCTGTGCGTGCGATCGCTCGTTCTGACAAATCTGCATGAAGTTTCATTTTATCAACTCCTTTCAAGAGCGAAACTTACGTTCTGACTCTAAAATTGGCACATCATTAATACTGGCTTCTCTTCGTTGCATCGGCTACCAACCTAAGACGGGACAGTTGGTGGCATCTTGATTCCAAGGATTTCAGGGTACTCTCCTCAGATATTTATTAAAATCAATAGTCGATAAAGCGTAGTACAATACTACTTAAGCCAGAAATAATAATTCCTAGCTGACTCTAAATAAATCATAATTAAATTGTCAAAATTCAGTTAATTTTTCCTAAAAAGAAGAAGATTTTCGAGGGAGAGGTAAGTCACCCATTTGGAGAATTACCCATTCAAATAAATTAGGAAATTCCACAGCAAATAAGCGTTGTGCAGCCGTAGTTCCATCAGTTCTTTTCAGGTCAAAATTATGAATAACAGTCAAGACTTGTAACTGCTGTTGAGAAATACCTCGCCCACAGTGATGCAGACGGGATAAATAACCATTACGCCCCTCAATCGCAGAAGAACTCCGCTGAAATTTAGCCGACATAAGAGTAGCCCAATTACGCCAACGCGCCCATTCATCTCGGTCGAGCTTACTGGTTAAAGGATGTAGTAGTAAGCGACTTAAAGCTTCCATTGATGTTGGCTCATAAATCTGGCACAAAGTTGGGTTTTTAGTTTGAGCAATCACTGAGCGCCAATAAAAATGGGGGAGAAAGTATTTTAATAACCAATCAGACATTTCCACATCTATTTCTTCTAAAAGTAAACTCTCCTCTACAGATTGCCACCATAAATTAATTCCCGCAGCCATCGCCGCAATCTGTCCACTAAATACTTTTATTGCTTTGTCCAGTTTCGCTATTTGGTAAGTATGACCTACAGCAGCTAACTGAGGAAGTAGTTGATAAAGAGCAGTGGCGACATCAACAGTAGATTGAAATCCACTACCATCGATAGCAAAGGGATGAACAACACAAGTAATTTGATGTAAAATATTATGATAAGCTTGTTGTCCAGTCAAGAAAAAATTGTATTCCTCTTGCAGAACTGTAATTTGTTGTGACAATCGTTCCGGAATTGGTTGGCGCTTTTGAGTGTAGTTCAAAACTTGGCTGTGTAGAGTACGTAACTGCTTTTTAAGATGGTTTAATCGACTGCCAAAACAAGAACCGACTACTTTAGAAATCCCACGCATTGCATGAAACAAGTCAGGAATAGAAGCACAGTCGAACCCTTGTACCGCTAACTGAATTAAAGCTTTAGCTCGGTCACTAACGAGAGATTTAACTACCACCATTCCACCCAGATTTTGCAGTGCCTTTTCCGCTTTTTGGCTCCAAGTCAAGTATTGCCTATCGTGACTAAAATCTTCTAAAATAATGTAGCCAGAAACCAAATCCATTAACACCAATACCACTTCAGGAAAAAAGGTTTCATCCGCACCCGCTTGGATGAACAATGTGGTAGGATTGTTTTTTAACTGTTGTTGTATCTGTGAAGAGTAATTGAGAATTTGTTCTCGCATTTGTGCCTCAATACGGCGCAAGCTGGTTGGAGAAACTCCGATTACGTTCTGCAAACGTAACAGATGAAAAAACCGCGAAATTACTTCACAGCCCACACCTTGTTGAATGCCAAAGATATAGACAGTCGCAAAAACTAACAGCCGTAACCATTGATATCCATCTGGTGTTTCCCAGAAGTACGACTCTGGATGTAGGTTACGTCGTTTCATTGCTTGTTGATGGCGATGAACGCTACTTTTAGAAATTTGCGTCAGATCTGCTAAACTACGAATAGATTTTAAGCCATTGATTAGACCAGCTTTGAAGAGTTCAAACCCCCGCACACGCACATTCATGCTATTTGCCAAATCCTCAGTACTTTAATTTACTATATTAGATTTAGTTCGCGTTATTATAACGCGAACTAAATAAATATTTACTAACCTGGTTTATGGACAGTGACCCCAAGAGAAAAAGCCACAATCAATCCCCAAAAGTGAAAGCGACACAAGCTCGTGATCTAGCAGCCCGTGCCGAGAGAATTAAAGAAGCAATCGCACTGTTACAGTCGGAAATTCAGCAGTTAGAATCAGAGGGAAATTTCGCACCGACTGATACTTGGGTAATGCGCTATAAAGCCCGCTCTCAAAAAGGTTATTATTGGTATTACAAATTACAAGCTAAGGTCAAATTCACTTTTTAAACTTGATGGTTTTACTCAAAGCTTTTCAGAGGCTTGGTTATTTTCCGAAATTGGTAGATATTCCTAAAAGCCTTGTTAATCATATTCGTAACAGTCTGCACCTACCATCCGATGTTTCTATCGGATATGAACAATCTCGGACGATGTATCGACATCGCACAGCCATTCGCGAGTATCTCAAAGTTACCCAATTTAACCAGTCAGCCCGACATTTAGCAGTAACAACCGTTTATAAATCTGCCAGTGTCATGGACAACCCGGCTGACTTAATTAATGTAGCAATTGATGAATTAATTCATCACCGCTATGAGTTGCCCGGATTTAATACCTTAGACCGCTTAGTACGTCGAGTTAGAAATCTAGTTAATCAAAAACTCTTTTTGCTAGTAATTAGCCGATTAAATCAGGAGTACATTGAGCGTTTGGATAACTTGTTAAAGAGTCATTCAGTGCATTTTCGCAGTCCTTATAATGACCTCAAACAGTTACCAAATCGTCCAACTCGCAATCACCTCAATGATTTACTAACACATTTAATTTGGTTAGATTCTTTTGGGGAAGTCAAACCTTATTTAGAGTCTATTACCAGTGCTAAAATTCAACATTTTGCAGCCGTTGCCAAAGCTTTAGATGCTGCCGAACTGAAAGACATTGGGCAACCCAAGCGAATTACACTTTTATTATGTTTAATTTATGCAGCCCAGGTGCAAGCAAGAGACAATTTAGTTTCCATGTTTCTGAAGCGAATGCGAACAATTCATAACAAAGCGAAAGAAGAGTTAGAGAAACTCCGACAGAAACATCTGGAAACTACAGAAAAGTTAGTAGGAGTTCTCACAAATGTGCTGCAAGTATTTGTAGATGAGTCTACCGAAATAGAAGTGATAACACAGGTACAAAACGTTTTCATTCCGGCTGGAGGAGTCGAGCAACTTCTGCATGAATGCGAAGCGGTTAATGCTTACAGTGGTAATAACTATTTGCCACTAATCTGGAAATTTTATAAAAGTCATCGTAGTGCATTTTTTCGGTTAATTAGTGCTTTAAAGTTTGCGGCTACTAGTCAAGATGAAACTTTGATTAAAGCTTTAGATTTTTTACTCTTAAATGCACATCGTCGTGGTGAGTGGTTGCCAGCTACAGTAGACCTTTCATTTGCGGGAACACAGTGGCAACGGTTAGTTTTTGGACGGGTTGAACAGCCTAAAAAAATGATTCGTCGTCACTTTGAAGTTTGTGTTTTTTCTTATCTAGCAGCTGAACTGAGGTCTGGAGATGTTTGCGTTCTCGGTTCAGCAGATTATGCTGATTATCGAGAGCAACTACTTAGTTGGTCAGAGTGTGAACCTTTGGTGTCAGAATACTGTCAAAATCTCGGTTTTAGTGATACAGCTAGTGGTTTTGTTGAACAATTAAAATCCTGGCTTATCGATACAGCTACGAGTGTAGATGCAGGTTATCCAGATAATCGGACGGTAGTAATTAATGAATTGGGAGAACCTGTATTAAAACGACAAAAAAGTAGTGAAGTTAGTCCTTCTGTGAAGGCTTTGGAAGCAGTTATTGCTGAACGAATGCCCGAACGTAATTTAATTGATATCCTCAAAAATGTAGATTATTGGACAAATTTTACGCGACATTTTGGCCCGCTTTCTGGCTCTGACCCCAAGTTGGAACGGGCTACCGAACGTTATCTGCTGACTACTTTTGCTTATGGATGTAATCTTGGCCCAACTCAAGCTGCACGTCACATGAGAGGGATAGTTACCCCAAGAGAGTTATCTTTTGTTAACCGTCGTCATGTGAGTGCTGAGAAATTAAATGCGGCACTGATTGATGTGATTAATCGTTACAATGTTTTGAGTTTACCAAAGCTATGGGGTGATGGTACGTCAGCTGCGGCTGATGGAACGAAGTATGATTTATACGAACAGAATTTGTTATCTGAGTATCACATTCGTTATGGGGGTTATGGTGGGATTGCTTATCATCATGTTGCTGATACTTATGTAGCCTTGTTTAGTCATTTTATTCCTTGTGGAACTTGGGAAGCAGTTTATATTATTGATGGGTTGTTAAAGAATCAGTCAGATATTCAACCATCTAAAATTCATGCTGATACACAGGGTCAATCAACGCCTGTTTTTGCTTTATCTTATTTGTTGGGTATTAAGTTAATGCCTCGGATTCGTAATTGGCAGGATTTAATTTTTTATCGTCCTGATAAAGAAGCGGTTTATCAACATATTGATTCACTTTTCAAAGATTCTATTGATTGGGCGAAAATTGCCACGCATTGGCATGACCTTTTACGAGTTGTTCTCTCAATTCAAACGGGAAAGATTTCTTCGGCTATTTTATTGCGAAAGTTAGGGAACTATAGTCGAAAAAATCGTTTATATCAAGCTTTTCAAGAATTGGGACGAGTAGTGAGAACGGTGTTTTTGTTGCAGTATATTTCGGATATGCAACTACGACAACAGATTACGGCTGTTACGAATAAGGTGGAAGCTTATCACGGTTTTGCAAAATGGTTTTTCTTTGGGGGTGAGGGGGTAATTGCTAATAATGACCCAACTGAACAGGAGAAGATTATTAAGTACAACGATTTGATTGCAAATGCGGTGGTGTTCCACAACACGGTTGATTTAACTGAGGTGTTGCGCCAACTTCAGCGTGAGGGTTATTTGCTGATGCGTTCGGATGTGGCGGCTTTAAGTCCTTATCTGACCAGTCAAATCAAGCGTTTTGGGGATTACTTGATTGATTTAGATGTAGTCCCGCAGGCGTTGGATGAGGAGATGGTGTTGACGTTTTCAGCCTCATGATTCTATCTCTGCGAGGAATTCTTTACATTTCTTTACATCGTGTCCTATTTTGCGCGTATCTCGGCTTTACCCCTATCAGAAATACATAAACTTGGGGAATCGATAATACTTTTAATCCCCAATATTTGAATACTCGTTGGCAAAACCACAATTCACTACGACAGGGATATTCTGCTGCCAAAGTAACCATTTTTTCAGCTATCATTGAATCTTGAATACAAGCAATAGCACCTCCCAAGGCAGTAGAAGATTTGATCGGCCCAAAACTAAACAAACTCACATCTGCTGAAGATGCACCACAATAACTAGTGCCACAAAAGGCTTGAGCGCAGTCTTCAACCAAAAGAATTTGATGCTTTTGACAAATCTCAACTATTGGTTCTAAATCAATAATTGAACCAAATAAATGAGCTATTACAAAAACACGACTTTTTGGCGAAATCAAACTTTTTAATAACTCAATATCAGGTGCTAGAGTATCTAAGTTAATATCAACAGGAACCGGAATTAACCCATGATTTTTCACAATCTCCTGCATATCTCGAATATTAATAGCACTCATCAAAACTTCTGTTCCTTTGGGGAGATTTAGTGCTTGTAACCATAAATCAAACGCAGTGCGAACCGAAAGTGTTACCAAAACTTGTTTGTGATTTCGGCTAAAATCTTGGATAATAGATGAGTTTTGTACAGATGATTTACTGAGCCAAGGAAATAAGCCAAAGGCGAGGTCAGCAAAACTAATATCTAAATTCAATCGCGGATAAAGATAGCTTTTCATTGTTCATAGAGTTAATTTTTAAACTAAAGTGATAAATCCATCTTCTGATTAGTGTTGTTTACTATTCCCTCATGCTAGCGTCGAACAAACAGCAAGCAGCGATGACTTCATTTCGACACACACGACGACAGTTTATACAAAGACTGGGAGGGGCAGGTGTCTTAACTCTCTTGAGTTGCAATCGACAGGAGCAAACAATGACCACACTCTACACTTTTGGCGATTCGATTTTAGATTGCGGAAGATATAATCAGTTTGGAGTTCATCCGGGACAGTTACTCGTCCAAAATGACGATCGCCTGTTCCCTGAATTTATTGGTCAAGACTTAGCATCACGCGGAAAAGCAAGGCTGGAACATCGTGCCCGTGATGGTGCAACAGTGGATGACTTACCATCACAAGCTCAGGGATTACGGGTTGAAGAAGGTGCGATCGCAATCATCACCATTGGCGGTAACGATCTATTGCGAGGATTAATTCAGGACAAAGGTGGTGGAATAGCCAGCTTTGCTAATGCCCTAGACACATTTGTGAAGCAATTACCCATTCGTCCGGTTGTGCTCGGCAATGTTTACGATCCTACCTTGGGAGATGACCAGCGTAACTTTTCGAGTGTTGACCCAGCTATTGCCCGTAAGAATTTTCAACGTATCAACACAAAAATTCAAGAAATTGCTAACCGTTATGGGCAATTTGTCGATCTGCACGCACACTTCCTCAAGGGCGACTCATCTTGGTTTACAGCTATTATTGAGCCAAGCCTACGGGGTGCTGATGAAGTACGACGGGCTTTTCTCCCTTATGTTATTGGTGAATCTAGATAGTTTTGTACCACTACCATAGACAACTGTAGACTAATTAATATTAATTTGTTGAGGATCGTAAGCAATAATCAGTTCATCTTCATATTTTAATCCATTGATGAAGGAGGTAATGATTTCCAGAGTGTCGGGAGTTTGAAAGTGTTCGGGTTTAGTTTCAGGATGAGGATAATAGATTAAACCAGGTTGCGATTTCCCTGGATTTAGTATAATTTGACAATCACAAAATGAGAAATCTTCTGCTGGTTCTGCTGCTGCCCATTTTAGATTTCTGAATGTATATTTAGGCTGTTTAATTTCGTATTTATATGGAGCAATAGAAATGTTGATTGTCCCAGTAAAATATTGACTTAAATCCAGACCAAGTTCCCTAAAAAAAGGCTTTTGCATTTCAATCGTACCATTAGGAAAACGCGCATCTTTAGCTCTGCCTGATGCGACACCATACCCTTTTTTTACTTTGACCTTGATTTCTATCCAATTTTCCATGCTTGGGTCAATTCTTAAAGCAGATAAAATTTACAACCAGGATTCAACAGACAATGTTCTTACTTGTTGAATCCGATCAAAGTCGCTATCAGCTGATACAACATTAAGACCATGCTGTAAGGCTATAGCTGCAATCCAAAGGTCATTTTCATCAAAACCCAGGTCTGTTACTTGAGTTTTTCTCCGTTTGCTTTTTTCTTTTGGGCCGAATTGTCTCATCAAAGCTGCTTTGAGTTGACCATAAATACTAGCTGTGTCCTCTGTAACATTGTAGATGCGTATATCTTCGCTAAATTCTCTCAAAAAACCTAAATTAGTTTCCCTCTGAGCAGAATTTTCCATCATGTATCTAAGTTCTCCTTGCACAATTACACAGGTGGCAATATTTAATTCTCCAACCTCAGTTATTCTACGGATTACATTTGGTTCGCCAAGGATGATAGCACTACAATGATTGGTGTCTAATAGGTACATTACTCAAGGATAATTTAAGTTTTAATCGAACTTGGCTTTGCCACGAGTTGCATAAACAGACTGAAGACGCTCATGAAAGTCATCACCTGTCCAAGTCCCTGCGTGTCTGAGGATGGAACGACCGGAAGCCGGACGATAGGGTAGCTCAGAACTGTCTGTCGGGTGTACTTCTGGTTCAGGTTGGCTATTGATACCAGCTGTTTCTGGCTTAATCTCTGGGGATTGCTTATCTTTTTTGGTTTTCAAAAAACGGAGAAAATCAAGAGTTTCTTCTAGGAGAGAATCCGTTGAAGATTCAATTTCTTGGAGCAGCAGTTCTTTGATAGTCATAGAAATATTATTTGATTAGAGACGAACTGGGAATGGCTTTCTCTTCTATCTTATGCCGCTACAGAACTTCTGCTACATTTGTAGAATTTATTGGTTAACTGACAGCTTCAGACAATTATGGCATTAAAGCCTTACAAATATCACAACTTTTATATAATATAAATTAGCCCTGATGCTAGAATACAGGGCTAATTAATTAGATAAATTGATGAGTTGATGGACGCATTACTCAAGGTGAAATAGCAGAGATTTTATTTGCTTGCTCCTGCTATCAATTTTTGCTCAACCGCTTTTGGTACTGGTTGATAATGGCTAAAGCTCATGGAAAACTGACCTCCACCAGAACAAAGCGATCGCAATCGAGTCGCATAACCAAACATTTGCGCCAAAGGTACTTGTGAAACCAGAATTACACTGTTGTCTACATACTCCAACCCTGTGAGTACCGCACGTAGGGATAACAAATCGCTTTGCACAACACCAATAAACTTGGATGGTACTTCAACTGTTAACAGCATTACAGGTTCAATAATTACCGGATCGGATGTTTCCAAAGCTTGATAAAAAGCTTGATTAGCAGCAAATCGGAAAGCATAATCGTTAGAATCAACCGGATGATAATCTCCTGACTCTAGAATTACTTTGACTCCAATCACTGGATACCCAGCTAATATCCCAGAATTAGCTGCATCACGAAAACCTTGTTCGCACGCAGAAATAAACTTAGATGGAATTGCACCACCAACAACTCTATTTTCAAAGATAAATAGTTCGTCGCACGCTTCCAATTGTCCGATTACCCGCGCATATTGACCGGGACCACCACCTTGTTTCTTCAGAGTATAATCAAATTTTCCACTTCTATCGACAACAGTTTTGCGGGTGGTCATAATCCCTCCAGTCATTTGATTTTAGATTTTTGATTTACCTCACAGATAAATGTGCGGCTTGTATCCCTTTACCCAATCTATACTATTTTATACTACAAATATACTACAAACGTCAAGAGCGATCGCATTTTCACAACCAGCAATCCGCTCAATCGCTCATAATTTGCTTAATCTGTTGCATCACAGCTAAATAATCAGGATGGGGATAACCATAAATCTGCATCAGATTCTTAGCTTTCCTGTGTAATTCAATTAACACTGTTTGTTCCACTTTATTTTGATTCAGCATAATAAAACCACTAAATTACTAAATGACTTTTCCCCGTAAGGGGAAGCTTAACCAGTTTCTAAATCAGGTGAATTATGCAATTGTTTAGCAGTACTAAATCGAGCAAAAGCTTGTTTTTCAGCCTCAGCGAAATTGCAAGTAATTGCAGGCGAACCTTTATGAGCCTTGTAAAGAGTACCCCGCTCAGATATTTCATCAACAATTCGCAAAGTTTCAGTAGGAGTATGAATAATCACTCTATATTGATGATTTTCGCCAAACGTAGCAGTTTGGATTTCTTCACCTGTATTAGCAACATTACCCTTCAAACTACTAATAGCAGCAGTCAGCATCTTCTTTTCCCATTCTGACCGCAATGGTGCTAATTCTGATGATGCAGCAGGAGGCTCAACTTCTTGTGGAGAATTAGTTGCTAATTGAGTAGCAGTATTGAGCAGTTCTAGCATTTCAGGTAAAGGAACGGCGATTAATTTTGTATGCTGTCCTCCTTGCATTTGTTCGTATTCCAAAGGAAAATTAAAAGCTTCTGTCAGCCTAGCAGCTGTCTTTACCTCCGCTTGAGCAGTCGGCAATAAAACACCAAAATAAAGTTCTTCTTGATTTCCTTTACTAGCAACTCCTATAAAACTATTTGCTCCAAACTTCTGCTCAATTTCCTGAGATAATGCCATAATCGATTCCTCAGAAAAACCGCGAGACTGCATAAAATCTTTCACTTCATCACTACCGATTAAATAAGCTTTCATTGCTGCTCGTTCATCGTGCATTAACCCTACAGTTTTTTCTGGATACTGCTGTTGTAGTAGTGGCTTAATCGCCTCAATTAAACTAACTTCTTTTAACTGAACTACAGGTTCCTCTTTCGTCCACAATTGCGGATATTTAACAGTTGATGAATCTACCTTAATATTAGCAATAGTAGCAGGTGCAGATTCTAAAGTAGCCGAAAACTGAAATCCTTGCACCGGAACACCTTTTTGAGCTAACTTATCAGCTAATTCTGTAAAAGATGCTTTATCAATTATTCCTAAAGGTTTACCATCAACTAAAGCTATAGCTGTAGGCTGCTTACCATGCTGAACTTGAATACTAATAGTACCAGTTTCTCCATGCCATTCCTTATCAGCAAAACCATACTTTTTCAACTGTCCTACCTTCAATTGATTGCCTTTAGTACTAGTAATAATTACACTAGCACCAGGGGGTGAACTGATAGTTGCCTCAAAAGAAGTACCAATAGGTAATTGCGCCGATTCACTACGAAATACACCTAACTTCTTCCCTTGTACCATCAACCAACGCTTATTTTGAGAAGGATTAGCTGGGTCAGGTGCTTGGATAATTTCACAACTAACTTTTTCGCCTACCCAACGCCGTTCCAGGTGTTCATTACTTGGTTTATGAACACCAACTACTGCAAAATCAGTAAACTGTAATTCCTGTAATCTTCCAATTATTTCATCACCAAATATAGCAAATGCTGCCGATAATTTTTTGGTTGCATTTTCATCCTTACCACTAGTAGATAATTCCCATATTGCTGCTGCTACTGACTCTTTTTCTGAATCAGGAATACTATCTCTAGCAGTATTAGCAAATTCTTTAGCTTGTTTAAAAGCTGCCTTCACTTGTGCTTGTGTTAATCCGGGTAAAACTTGTGTGGTTAGTCCTTTAAGTTCTGTCCATTGTTTCATCCGTTCGGGATATTTAGCCGCACTTTCTGTAGCAATATAACCTAATTTTTTATACTTGGGTTTCCCTTGAGCATCAAACACAGGTGCTAATGCTACCCAACGATTTTTGATTTTATTATCTGGTTTGTTATTTTCAACAATTTTAATATCCAATTTTCTTTGGGTATCAAAAGCATGAGGATGATGACATTGCGCTAATCCAATAATTTCAATAGAATTACCTTTAGCACTAGTTGCCACAATTCTTAATCCTGGTGCTTCTGCTACTTCTCTTTTCATTTCAATAGCACGATTGAGCAAAGTATCATAACTTTTCTTTAATTCAGCAGCTTGTTCTTTCTGAGTAGGTGTGAATTCTACTCCCGTAAACAAATCTTGGAATTGTTGAGTAGAACGAGCGACTAACGCACTTTCTGCAAATGCTTCATTAGTCGGTTTAATCATCAAATCAATCGCACCATGACCGATGGCATTCATACTTCTTGATGAATATACCGCATCAGTTTTCTTTTCTTCTACCCAAGGTGCAATATCAAAACTTTTAATTATTGCCTGACAAGCATTAACAATTTCTGGATTAGCACGATTAGCACTTTTCCCCCTATCCACTTCTATTTGCAGTTGACCACCTAATATCCCAACTACATCATGATAAAATTGGCGAGATTTTTCTAAGAATTGGTTAATATCTGCTGCACTAAGCTGCGGTAAATTAACTTGTTTATCGGCAATCAAAAGGTTATAATCATCAAGAGTATTGCATTCAGTCACACTCAAACCTTTATTATGTAATTGTTGAGAAAAAGCTGCCAATTGAGCAATCTGCTGTTTAATTTCTGGTGGATACCTCACGGGTTTTACTACATCATTTTCTGCGGCTAACATTCCGGTTGCACCAACAGAAATATCCCGCATTAACTGAAATGCTGCTGTTGGTGGTACTGCATTACATTCATTTTCTAAAGCAATTCCTTTCATGCAGAGATTGGCAATGACACCAATCTTGTTTTCCATTGCTGATAAAGCAATACTCTCAAAACTACCAAGGTATGCTTTCTTCTCTAATTTAACAATTTCTGCATAACGATTCTCTGCTTTCTGCCGTTGTTTGATTTCGTTAGCTGTATGGGGGAATTCTGATGCTAGAATGTAAGCTATGCGATCGCCATCGCAATCAGATAAGGAATGCTGTAATCCTTTGGGTGACATCTTGATTGTGCCAACATCATGCGGTTCGTGAGGCAGATGTTTGTTAACATAGACATCAACTGTATTAGAATTAGCAGTAGGGCCACGATAAACGATAACTTCTGCACCATCAGGATAGTTAGGAATATTAACTTCATTTTCCGCTAGATCGTGACAAGTTTGAGCCATCGCCGAATCAAACTTAATAAATCTGCCAGTCGCACAATCGAGGTACTGTTCGCGCCAATGTTCCTGAAGTTTATCAATAACTTTGGGTAATTCCAACACTTGATAATGACCATCTAAATCAGCTTTTAGGATGCGATACAATAGTTGGGAATCGCTATTACCAAATGCTTGTTCTATTAGTTTATCAAAAGCGTCTAAATCCAAGTTATCAAAATCAATATCTGACGAGGATGTACTATCTTCTTGTATCCGATATTTGTTCCTTTCATCCATAACTTTAATATAATCTCTAGCAATCTGGCGCGGGTCAGATGCCATTTCTTTAAGTTCTGCCAACCGTTTTTCTAACCGAGGTAATACATCATTTTGGACACCTGAAGGGAAAGAATTCCAAAATTGCGAACCAGTAGAAGTAATTCCCAAATAAGCATCAGTTTTATTACCAATGCCAATCGTCATTGTATATTCCCCTGGTTTGATTTCATTCCCACTTTTTATTGGTTTACCATCTGTTCCCAAAATCCCCAGCTTATTCTCTTGATTCTTGCGTCCTTTGAGTTGGTCAGTGCTAATAATTAAATCGTAACCATTACCAATCGTAGACAGGTCGCGGGGTGCAAATGTACCTTTTCCTACCTGCCAAGTTTGATTAACTGGTGTATCTTCTTGTAGTTCTAATCCTGCTTGGCGTGACTTAATCCCAAATCGAGTTTGAAATGGTGTATTTGCTGCATTTCCTAATGCTTCATGGGTGAGAACATCTATTTTTCCATCCCCATCTCCTACCAGTTTTATTGCTTCTTGATTGGGAATGATTCCACCATTTTCACCAGTAGCAGCATCTACGACTAGCACCCGCAAACCTTTAATTTCGGCAAAACTTTGACAAGGAGTGAACATATTGGAACCATAAGCAGCACCAAAGTGTGCTTGGTCAAATACTTTCTCCCGCAATTGTTTATCCATAAAATAAAAGCGGTCATCAGAAGCAAATTGTAAAGTTAAACCTTGTGCTTGCAGGTTTTGTAAATCAGCTTCTGTGGTAACACCGGGATAAACTGCACCAATTTTATAAGTAGCATCAGGAGCAAAATATGCTGCTAAACAATGTTCTATAGTTTCGGTTACAGGTTGTCCATCAACGATAATTGGTTGATTAGTTTTGGTGCAGAAATGTTCTAAGGTAATCGCCATAGTATCGCCTCAATTTTTAATTCTTAATTTAGTTTTTAGTTGAGGGATGCCGAATAAACCTTCAGATAGAAGTTGCTCTATCGCTTTAGTGATAAAAATAATATTCTGGTTCAGATTTGCTCTGATTTGTTAATATAGAACTTAGGTTTAAGTTAGTAAAAAATAGCGGATTAATTATGAGTAATAGTGAAGGGAAAAAACCAATTGAATTATCTGTTTCTCGGTGGCATTCTGATAACTTAGGTGACTTACTAGCAGATGGTACAGTAGATATTGATGAACTGTGCGGACAAGCTGTTATTGCCGAACAAAGGGAAGCAGCTTGGTTGGAAGAACAAAGAGAGTTTGAAGAATGGTTAGAGCAGAATCAACCACCTGAAGGAAGTTCTGTTAATAATGATGATTTTTGAATCAGCAGCAAATGATATCAGCTTTAGGGACTGATATCATTTGCTGCTATTACTGATACTTTTCTTGAGCTTTTTTGTAACCTATTTGGTAGAAAGGATTCTCTGATTGGGATGGAATTCCTAAATCCCCATCTACTTTACCTTTGTCATAGTAATACCAATCATTACTATGCCATAAGTTTTGATTTTGAATCCTTTCTGCAATCGGGAGAATTTCGCGTTCTACTGGTTCTGTTGCTCGGTCAACGTAGTGGAATTCTTCGTAATATTCGGGGTACATGAAGAGGGATTAGTATAATTTTCCCTCTTTGATAAGCGTAAGCTTTAATAAATAGCTCAGTCAAATAAAGTTATGTTGATTCACTGGGATACCATCCAGCCGGAATCACTTTAAAGTTCCATTCATCTTGGAAAATAAACATTCGCTTAATAATTTCCGAGGGAGGAACTGAATCTTGATTATTTGCTTGCCAATCTTTTCTGTCGATTGTTCCCATCACCAAATAATCGTTGCCTACGATTTGAGGATTTGTTGAATTAAACCCAAAAGCCATTAACGATTCTATTTCCTGCTTTTTAGCAATAATCAAATCACAGTTGGCACAGTATTTACATTGTTTATTGAGCAAAAACAACTGCTGTGGTTTGATATGAATCACCAAGTTAAATTTGCGAACCTTAGTTTTTGTTTCACATTTTGGGCATTTAGTAAACGCACAATCTGTATAAGGATTGAGAAAAAATTTATGTTTTTTCGGTGGAGTTTCCCCTGAAGATTGTTTTGGCTTTTTTTTAGGCATCTGACCAACTCTCCAGCAACAGCAAACAAGTGAATATTACTACAACTAGCAGTAAAGATAGACAATCCTACGACTTTTACTTTACAGAAGTCGTAGGATTGCCAACCCAGTTCTGTAAAACTGATTAACAGCGAAATTGTGCTTTATTCATCAACAGCAAATGCAGAAGTATCCACCGTTTGTGGTGCAATCACATTTGTCGTTGCTTCATCAAGAGTATCAGCAGCTTTGAGAAGATGTTTACTAAAGTTAGCTGCTTCACCTGCTAAAGTCCATAATTCCTCTTGTTTATCTAGAGATATGAACTTACCAACCGGATTAATTTGATTAGGAATCGCCACCATTTCTGGGATTGCTACCCAAGATTTCTTATCACCATTAGGTGGTTCCAATGATGGTTTAAAAGTGGGATGGAAAACTGTTAAACAGTGGAATCTATCATTCAGGCTGCGATATCCAGTTCCCATTGCTTTGGCATAAGCGATTTCCATTTGCACTTTAAATTGATTATACGCTTCACCAAATCTAGCAGCTGCCACGCCATGCACTGATAACACCAAAGGTACAGAATGCAGAAAACAGTTATTGTCGTCTACTAAATAAATGATATAAAACGAGCGTAAAGTTGCTGGTTTCTTGGGGTCAGAATTAATCTCCTCATATTTAGCACGACCTTCTGCTGTTTCATAGTTAGCAACAATTTCTCCAGTTTCTCGCATTTGCACATAACGGTCAGATTTTGCCAAAATGTGCATTCGTGGCGATTTAAATAGCACCCCTTTTTCTACTGTACCGCTAGAAAAAGTATGTTCATAATTTGCTTCTTCACCTCGCCAATCAATTAATGCTAAATTCTTCTCTTTGATGAATAATCCCACCGAAGTTGGTGTCTTTTCATTGAGAATTTGACAGATAGCTAAGGTAGTCAGTTTACCACTAAATTCGGCGGCAATAAACTGTGTTAAACGTGGGTCAATTGTTGTTTCATCAGCAGCGTTTTCTGTAGCGGTTACAGGTTCAGTTGTCTTGCTGTTTTTTGTAGGCATAGGTCGTTAAAGAGAAAAACTTCTTTCATCTACGTGCGTTAGCACTTCTAGGGGTTAGGGGTTAGGGGTTGGGGGTTAGGGGAAGATTTAGTTTATTGCAGTAGATTTTCGTCAACTAATCAGCACAAATTCATTATCAATCGTTCTCTAGGATAGAGTAAATCCAAAATTGTTCCCCACACCCTAACCCCTAACCCCCAACCCCTACTTCCTCAAAACTCGTTATCAGCTAATTGACCATTCTTAGGCAGTTGTTCTTGCAATTTTTGAATCTGCCAGTGCCGAATTTTAGTTTGTAGTTCTTGCAAAGCTACTACTAAAGCTTGCACAGTTGGCAAATTCTCTGGCGCAAACTGAATGATGATTGATTCATTTTGGTTATGCAGATACAGATTAACTGTATTATCTGCGGTAATACAGCTAGTGCAACTGTTGGATGTTAAACTAATGAAAGTAGTTTTGGAAATGTTCATTTCTTACCTCTAGAAGACTTAGTTAAATGGCGGAATCGGACGTGCTTTTCTGTAGTAATCTGGGCAAATTTACTGACATCTTCACCTGCTTTATGAGCCGCCATAATTTCGGAGTTTTTGGCACTAACTTTCACGGCTTGAAATTCAGGCGGCAAGCTTTCAGGTGCTACTGTCAGCACAACAGAAGGTGGACTATTTTGAAAATCAATCCGCCGTTCTGTGCCTACTACTTGCTCTGGTAACAATCCGAGTTTGTACAAACCCAACAAATAAGATTTCAGACTGTTTAATTGATTACGTCGTCTTTGAATGATGTTGGTATACAACTGGGTAATTCGCTTCACTTTTTCTTCCCAGATTTCTAAATCCAATTTCAATTGGTCAGCAACAAAAGCAATAGCATCTATCTTGGCTTCACTAGCATTCTGGATGTCTAATAGTTGAGAGTAAACCTCAGTTAAATCTGTATCTTCAGGACAGTTTTCTAGTTGTTGCCACAGTTCGGCAGCACTAATAGATAGCTGTGCTAAAGTAGCACGATTGATGTTGGTTTCACTCAAAGATGAGGTGGCATTCATAGCAAGATATTCCGTTTCTCATTGTTATACTAAGCGGTCTGCATACAGGAATTGGTCGTGATAATATTCCTGTTCTGCTAACATCCGAGCTTCCATTTCTACTAATGCTTGGTATTCCGGCGATTGCGGGTCATCAATAGCAGCTAACCATTCGCTATCTAATTCGTCGTACCACTGATTAAGTGCCGTTTCTTCTTCTGTTGTTAATGGTGCAGTTGTGCTTTCTTCAACAGGTAAAATGCTTTTTGATAGCATATTATTCCCACTCTATGACTTCACTTATCTGAAGAGCGTGAGCGGTTTTTTCTTTGATGAGTTTCCACAATTTTCTCCCAACTACATCTTCCCCGACCTGGGATAACTGTTAATTGATTGCGTTTGTAAGGTAAAATCAAATTGCTGTTAGGTACGAGTCCGTTTCGCTTGGGGAAATAGATTAAATAATCACCTGTTTTTTGGCAGTATAAATCTACCACTCCCACTGTACCTGTTAAATCGATAAACTGATAGCCATCATAACCTTTGACCTGAACTTTTGTGCCAACTTTGAGTACAGAAAAGTTGATTTCCAGTTGAATAAATTGTGGCGGCTTCATTCAGATATTTTTATGTAATTCTTTTCTTTCCTCACGTCAGTGAAAGAGTTATGTTTTATGCGAAATATCTTTATTCAATCCCATATTCAGTTTCCAAAAAAGCTAACAAGCGTTTTTGTTTTGATGTTAGACTTGCTGGATTAGACAACCTGGCAAATGCTTCCAATGCTGCTGCATGAGTCGGGTCAAAATCTTGATAAACTTTGTTCGCTAGCTGACGAATTCGCTGACATATTACTGCGGCATCAGCTTCAGAAGCGCCATCAATTGGTTCTAAATGTTCCGGTTTCACAGCATCAAAATCCATGCGCCAGGTTCTTATGATACAACTGTAATTCTTTACTTCCATGATTATGCACCAGCAACCTGACACTTGTTTTAAATCTGGATTACCCTTAGCCATGATTTGACAAACTTCACCCACTCGACGTGGATTAGGAACCCGTTGTTTGTCTTTAATTCGTTGCACAATATCGCCAGGATTGCGTAATTGCTCCCATCGGTAACTAGCAGCCTTCTTCCCTTCATTTTTGACGATTCTACATAGCGTTAAGGCTTCTTTTTTAGCGATTCTGGCTTCGCGACCCAGAATATCTTGCTTGATTTCCTCCCCCAAGGCAATGGTTAAAGTATCGATAGCCTCACAAAACCGAGCATCGCGTTTGATAGTACGACTGCTAACTTTATATTGCTGGGCTAACTGTTCAGCCACATCTACCGAAGTGACACTTTGTCCCTTCGGTGAGTTTTGCTTAAGATTGTCCAGCGGGTTGCCTTTGAGCAAACAGTAACGTTTTCCGCGCAGATAACTAGCGATTTCTGGCGTAATATTGCGCCGCCCTAGCTGATTGTCAGCAATCCAAGCAATTGCAGCACTGCGGTCTAGAAGTTCAATTTCGATTGTAGAGTAAGGAATCTGCAACTGGGTACAAAGACGATAACGGTTATGACCATCGAGCAGAATGTTGTAACCTTTCCACACTACCAAAGGTTGAAGACAGCCAAATTGCTGAAGATTTGCAGCTAACAACTCCAGTTCTTCTGGTGTGGGCGGTGGAATCAAAGCCTGAAATTCTGGATCGATACCGAAGTGACACTCAGATAAGTTTGCCCCTGTTGCTTGCTCGGATGCTGTAACCACCATAAATCATGTTTTCCATTTGATTCATATCAGACATTATATAATACCTGATATGAATCTGATGTAATATTGAGATGAGAAGTCCTAAATTGGCGAGATGGTAAAGAAAAGACAATCAGCAAAAATTAACCCCCGCTCCCTTGCCAATCTCAAACCTGGTAGCGAGGCAGAATATGGTGAATTAAAAAAGGTCAGGAGTATTGCTGTAACTGACACGGGTTATGCAGGTTTGCGTGCTAGAGCAGAAGCTTCTGGTTGTAGTTTGAGCGAATATTTAGAAAGGTTGGGTAGGGGACTTCTCTATGTCAACGAAGAAGCAAATCAATTGTTACCCGATTCAAAGCCAATCCACATCGTTTCATAATCTGAGAAACTATATCACCCTACTTAAATTCCAGAATCGATTCGAGCCAAATAAAACAACGTACCGATGCTAATCCTAGTGGGATTAAAAGTAGCCCATTTTTGTATACATTCACCAGGCTGATATTTTGATGATTGTTGACTCCAGCAATCCCACTCTGGTAACAACGATGGCGAATAAGAATATAATGCCATCCCAATCCGAATCCATTCATTGTAATCATCTGCTCTCCAAGGTGCTAGTTGAGCTAACAAAGCAGCAATTCGCTGATTTTTAACTGTCAATAATTGCGGTGCAGACTTAGAAGATTTGGGAATTAACTGATTCAACCATTTAGGAGCAGTAGCAACTGTGCATTCTACTGGACTAACTACCCAACGATATCTCCCAGTCTGAGGATGCACAGAAGGTGGTAGTACTGACATCATCCCCGCACTCCTAATTTCTAAAGCTTCACCTGACAACGGTGCTTTAATGCGCCGCGACTTAATTTCAGTACCATCAGGAATCGAAAATAGGTATTGACAACGCCCTGGTTTACCGCTAGTAAATGCGACAGTTTGTGGCATATTTCCCTTGGTAATTGTGTGTAATACCTTCATTGCCGAACTACCATCAACATCTAGAGCAACCATTCCCCGACCTGTCAATACACCAATTCCTTGAGGATAAACACGCACTTGATTACCTACTTGATTGCGAACTTTTACTCCACCTGTTGATTGCAATTGTCTGATTAATTCATCTTTATGAAATGGATTTTGTTGCCATTTGTAGCCTAAAGGTTGTTTATTTCCATTAGTCGGTACAATTGACCAACTACTAGGAATCAACGACAGACCTTGTAACAACCTTTGCATCAGATTGTTAGTCATTGGGTTGAATACATTTGAATGAAACTGTAAATTTGGGTGTAGGGAAGAGGAAGGGGTTGGGGGGTGGGGGTTAGGGGTTAGGGAAGAAGAAGGGGATAGGGGTTAGGTGTTGGGGGTTAGGGAAGAGAAGAACCCAACACGACTTTTATATGTTCTGCAACGTCGAAACAGGCGAAAGTTAGGCAAGAGAAGAAATTCCCCAACCCCTACCCCCTACCCCCTACCCCCTATCCCCCAGTTGTTACCTAATGCTTGATTTCAATCGGCATCAATACCTGAGTTGTCGGAATCAAGCTTTCTACTGGCGAGATAATTATGGGAGTAGTTGGTTCATCCAGTAGCAATTCTACCCAAGCAGTATCCAATTTCTTCAAACCTTCTAGCAGATACTTGATATTCAAACCAATCCGTAAACTTTGACCAGTCACCAATGCTTCTATTACCTCAACACCACTACCCCAATTTGCTGTTTCGACAGTTAATTGTATTGATTGCTCTGATTGATTGATATCAGCCACAACCACTTGACACTCTCACCGCACTGCGCTGTGGCGGGAGATTCTTGCTTCAACGAGTGACTTTGCTTGAGCGTTGTTTCCAAGCTCAAGTAGAGAGTCGTCTCTCCACAAGCGTTAATTTCGCTATGCCCTAGCGTATTTGATACATAGCCAAGTATTTGTAGTGCCTTAATTAGAATGATAATTAAAGTCAACGACTCTCTCACGAGAGCCGTTGCTCTCCAAAACCGTACTTGATACTTTTCGCATCATACGGCTCCTCAGTGAAATAGTGTTTGTCACACAAACGTCATTACCAGCATATCGTTAACCCATTTAA
>NZ_JBHFNQ010000181.1:0-46058 GCF_041929345.1 Floridaenema aerugineum BLCC-F46 | reverse complement strand
TCAGAACTAACAATTCCTGTGGCTTGCCCAAATTGTACAGTCTGACGCACCCTACCAACTAGTTATCATCTGTAAGGTGCGTCAGAACTAACAATTCCTGTGGCTTGCCCAAATTGTACAGTCTGACGCACCCTACCAACTTATAGGGCGAGGAGTGTGAATAGGAAGGTATGGTGCAAGATATTAGCGATCGCAAACGCCGTAAACAGTTAGAGTGAGTTGGATCAAAAAAAATGGACAGTTTTAAATCGTTTGGAATTCAATTAAACCTATTTCTCCTGTACCCTACCCTATTTAGACAAATTAATACTTCCGAAGCCTTGTCTTATTTAAAAGAATTAAAAATAATAGTTATTGTTTTCGGGTTTGTTACTTTATTGGTGGTGATTTTAGCAGCTTTTGTAGTGAGGAAATCTATTCTCTTGTCTGTTGTTAAACTAACTCAAATTGTACAAGAACTGGCTGGCAGGAATCTGAATCAACAAGCACCCGATCTTACTCGTGACGAAATCGATCGATTCGCCCAATCATTTAACTTTATGGGCAAACAACTGCAAGAATCTTTTCAAACTATTCAAGCAAGAGAGCAAGAATTAGCTAGTGCGAAAGAACAACTAAAGGCGGTTTTAGATGCCGTTCCAGGTTCTATTTCTTGGATTGATTCGTCAGGTAAGTACATGGGAGTAAATCGCAATTTAGCTGAAAAATTTAACTTATCTCCCGAAGCTTTTGTTGGTAAAAAATTAGGGTTTATGCAACAGAATGATAAGTTAACAAGCTTTTTGTCAGAATTTATTAAAAGTTCGGAAAATTGGGCATCTTCGATTATTGATTTTGAGGTTAAACAGGAAAAGCAGTATTATTTGATGGCGGCTCAAAAATACCAACAAGGTGGTGCGATCGTATCTGTGGGAATTGATATTACCGATCGCAAACAAGCTGAAGAAGCACTAAAACAAAGTGAAGCAACAACCCGTGCTTTGATAGAAGCTATTCCTGATTTATTGTTAAGAGTTCGCGGTGATGGAGTTTATCTGGATGATGCAGTCGGTGCGGGAAGGGTGAAGCGTTTCTCAGGAGATAATATTGCTTTAAACACAACCACAGTTTATGATTCTCTGCCACCCGCCCAAGCACAACAGCGAATGGATGCCATTAAACGGGCACTGGAGACGAAAACACTACAGATGTACGAACATCAATTGTTAATTGATGGGCAGTTAATTGATGAAGAGGTGCGGGTGATAGTTATCGGAGAAAATGAGGTGCTGGTGATGGTGCGTGATATTACCGATCGCAAACGCGCAGAAGAAGCATTACGAATTGCAGAAGAAAACTATCGCAGCATTTTTGAAAATGCTTTAGAAGGGATTTTTCAGTCTAGTCTTGAAGGGCGTTATCTCAACGTCAATTCAGCAATGGCAAGAATATATGGGTATGATTCACCCCAAGAAATGATTGAAACTATTACAGATATTGGTACGCAAATTTATGTCGATCGTCTAGATCAAGCAGAGTTTAAACGTCAATTAGAAGAACACGATCAAGTCAATGATTTTGAGTATCGGGTTTATCAAAAAGATGGTAGTATCATCTGGATTCAAGAAGATACCCGTGCTGTCCGCGATCATCAAGGTCAACTTTTATATTATGAAGGCATGATTCAAGATATTACAGACCGGAAAAACCGTGAGGATGAATTAAGAAGACAATTAGAAGAATTGAAAATTGAAATTGACCATAAGAAACGGGAAAAGGAAGTAGCTATGCTAACCGGAAGTAGCTACTTTCAAGAGGTGCAGCAGGAAATAGCAGAAGTGAATTTAGATGAATTTTGGAGTTAAGTCTAATTTTCAACTAATTAAAGAAACTACATCAGAACAAGTTTTTCTCGATCGATTTGAAAGGCGTAATACTCGACATAGTTATCGAATCATTCGCTTATGGGAACAAGATCCTACACCTTTTTTAGCTGAACCAGCTTTATTACCTTTAGCATCTTTAACCCGCAGTAATAATCCAACCAACTTATTAGAACAAGTTGCTCAAAGAGTCGCTATGCTAGAAGAGCCAGCACAAAAGCAAAGTCTAGCAGCAGCAGCTGAAATTCTAGCGGGTTTGCGATTTGAAAAAAGTTTAATTCGGCGATTATTTCGGGAGGAACTGATGCAAGAATCTGTAATTTACCAAGATATTCTTGAGCGGGGTTTACAAAGAGGATTAGAACAAGGATTACAGCGAGGGGAAGCGATCGCACTTCTTTGCATCCTAACACGACGCTTTGGAGAAATACCCCTTGAATTAGCAGAAAAAATTCGCTCTTTATCAATTCCTCAATTAGAATCCTTAATCGATGCCCAAATCGACTTTTCCAGTTTAGATGACTTAGTGCCTTGGTTAGAAAATCAAACTTAAATAGGACTTACGCAACTAGCATAATCAGTAGGGTGTTCTACTAAGCTAAAACCCTGATGTTGTCGTTCGCGTAGCGTGCCGTAGGCGTATCAGATTTATGGTAGTAGAGTACCCTACAAGTTAATCCTGGTAGGGAAAATTTTGCTTCTCTCTAGGCCAGAGTGGTCTGGAACAAGTGTAGGAAGCTTCCGACTTTTGTTTTCAGCCAGGAAAAAAGTAGCAATTAATTATTTTATTTTTGGTCGCTTTCTTACCAAAAGGAAAGTTAAGAGAGCGGAATTTAAACTATTTAATTTCTGTAAATATTCGCGGCAAATTAGCTTTTATAGTTCTAAGATTGGCATAGATAAAGTTAACTTTAATCTCCTTAAAACCACTTAAAATAAAGGCTGAGTTTTATGAAAAAAATACTGCTGATTCTGGCAACAATTACAGTTTGTCTAAGTGCTTCTACGCTACCGACAAAAGCTGAGACTATTTGTAAAGTTACCGATCCAACTGGGACTCCATTAAATGTTCGCGATCGACCAAATGGTAACGTGGTCAACACTTTAAGAAATGGCAGACAAATCCGTATCGATCAACTTGCTGAAGACGAACAAGGACGCACTTGGGCTAAGGTAGGCAGTTTTCAAAATGGTAAATATCGAGTTTGGGGTTGGGTAATCAGAGAATTTGTTAGTTGCTATAACGGCTAATAACTCAAGTTGCTAGTTATATCATGTCTGGTCGATTACCCACCCTGTAGAGACGTTATATATAACGTCTCTACAGGGCTTCGGCGTGATCTCAGTCGAACGGTCGTGGAAAAAAGATATTATGGCTGATCAACCGGACATAATATTAACTCAAAAAACGAAGCTGTAGAGACGTTGTATACAACGTCTCTACCCGCAAAACTATCCGGGTCCCCTATTACTAATCCCCAATTCCCTTTTCAATAACTCCCCCACCTAACACCATATCTCCGTCATACCAAACCGCAGCTTGTCCGGGAGTAATGCTAAATTGGGGTTCGTCAAAAACTAATTTGACACGGGAATTTTCCAGAGGAATTACTGTTACTGGAGTTGCTGAAGAACGGTAACGAATTTGCACTTCGGCGCGAATAGGTGCAGCAGGTTCAGTAATAGAAACCCAATTAACTCGTTGGACAACACATTCTCTTTGATTAGCACTATCACGAGTACCGACAATCACACGATTTGTGACAGCATCCAAACCAATTACATACAAAGGTTCGGCCGCTGCAATTCCTAAACCTCGGCGTTGTCCAATAGTATAGTGATGTACACCATCATGCTGTCCTAAAACATTGCCGGACTGGTCAACAATATCTCCTTTTTGGGGTGTAATGTACTTATCCAAAAACGCCCGCATGGAACCATTGCTTTCTACTAAGCATAAATCCATACTTTCCGGCTTACTAGCAGTTTTTAAACCGTATTCTGCCGCAATTTTTCTGGTTTCTGTTTTCAGTTTGTCTCCCAAAGGAAAAATGCTTGCTGCTAACAATTCTTGGGGCAGGTCATACAAAAAGTAGGATTGATCTTTGCTCAAATCAACTGCGCGTCGCAACTGATAGCGATCGGTTTCCTCATTGTAAGTAATCCTGGCATAGTGACCTGTGGCAATTTGATTAATGCCCAATTTTTCTTGAGCATATTGCAGCATCGGGCCAAATTTTACTGCTTTGTTGCACTGGGAACAAGGCAGAGGGGTAATACCGTCACTATACCCTGCCACCAAATAATCAACTATATGGGCTTGAAAAACTTCCCGACTATCGACAATATGGTGAGGAATGCCCAGCTGTTCGCAAATGAAGGCAGCATCGACCATCCCCTCAGAACAACATTGACCCTTGCCTTTCATCAACCAAAGGGTCAACCCTGCTACTTCATATCCTTGATTATGAAGCAGGGCTGCTGCAACAGAACTATCTACACCACCGGAGAGGCCAACTACTACTTTGTTCATAAGCATTCTAAGACTTTGCCCAAATTTTTCGGGGCTTTCTCTAAGGTAACATTCTTTCCAAAAATCTTTCTATTAGGGATTTCCAGAGCAGAGGGAAGGGAACAGGCAACAGGCAACAGGCGCAGGGAACAAATATTTCTGTTACTTTGTCCCAGTTTGGGTTACTAGCCACAATTACTAGCCACAAATTTATTAATAACTATTCCAGTTAAGAATAAATGTTAGATTCTCTGGGTTAGATTAATTACTAAGTTTGTGGCTAGGGTGCGGGAAACTAATACAAAAGGAGTAAAAACGAGTATGACTAGAAATCTCAGACATGAATTGCGGGGAATTGGCAAGTTGCAGTTTTGGTCATTGGGTAAACTGATGAGCAATTTTTCGGCGCTGCTATCTCTGTTACCTTTGTTGATTGGAGGATTTTTGGCGGTAGTTAGTGAAGGTAAAGCCGAAGCAAGACATACAACGAGATATTCTGAGGAATGCTGTGTAGTTACTCAAACTTTTACCCAAAGGTATGTTGAGGATTTTAGGGTAGAGTTAATCAGCCAAGCTGATGCTAATACTATAGAATTGGCACAATTTCGAGACAGATTTAATCCTCAACTTTATCGAGTTTATGTACCTGCTTATAGTGATGAACTTTTAGTATTTGTCCAACAAGAAGTAACACCCTCTGCTTCCTCAGCACTTATTTCCAGAGGAAGACGAGTGATTGTAGTTACGGAGAGTGACTTGCGTGCGGCACGCCGTGCTATTAGGGCATTACAGGAAAAAGGTCTTCCTGTCGAAATGGATGTGATTCGGTCTACGGGTAGTTTAGTACCAGACAACCGCTATGTGGTTTATGTGCGAATTAGACGTGGAGATGATAGAATTGCACTTTTAGATCGGGTGCAGTCTTTAGAACCAGATGCTACAGTGGGGCAAATTGGTAGGCGAACTGTGATTTTGGTAAGACGATTTGACAATGTTGCTCAAGCGCAAAGTCTGGTTAATGAATTGCGGAGTAATGGTTTGAGGGGTGGAATTTATGAAAGTCCAGTAAGACTATTGGAACCAGAAATATCAAGTAATCAGAATCGTTTTTCTGGTGTGGAATTAGAATCAGATATATCAAATAATGTCGATCGCTTTACTCCTGTTCAAACCCAACCAGTTGCAATTAGATCTGCACCTCAAACTGCCTATAAGTTGGTAATTCCCATCCGTCCAGATGAATTGGCTGCTATTGAAGCCCTAGCGCGGCAAATGGCTACAGATTGGGGCACAGAAAATCAAGTTCTCATCGAAGCTAATGCTAATAAATCCCAATTGATCGTTGGCCCTTTCAATAATTTACAAGTAGCGCAACAATGGGAAGCTTATTTGCAAGATTATGGGGTTGGGAGTGTCATAATTAATAATGCTAATTAAAATTCACAAATCTCCAAGTTTGAGTCAATGAACAGGTGGGAAAAGATTCAGGAAATAGCTGTTACCGCAGCCCAAATGCGGGAAATTGAAGGGCGCATCTTTGCGGCGGGAATGCCTGTGGCGGCTTTAATGGAAAAAGTGGCAATTTTAATTTCTGTGCGAGTTCAGTCGCTTTTTCCATTGTTGTTAAACCCCACCCCTAACCCCTCCCCGTTATACAGGGAGGGGAGAAGATTTGCGGTGCGGGTTGGTGTTTTGGTAGGGCCTGGACATAATGGTGGTGATGCGCTAGTTGTGGCGCGGGAGTTACATTTTCGCGGTTATGAAGTTAAGATTTATCGCCCTTTTTCTAAGTTAAAAGATTTGACGGTGCAACATGATTTATACGCCCAAAGTTTAGGGATTTGTTATGTAGAAAATATTGCTGATTTACAAGATTGCGACCTAATTATTGATGGGTTATTTGGATTTGGGTTAGAAAGAGAGATTAAAGATAATCTGGCTGAGGCAATTAATCAGTTAAATGAGTGGTCTAAACCTGTTGTAAGTATCGATTTACCTTCGGGTTTACAGACGGATACGGGAGAGGTTTTAGGAACTGCAATTAAAGCTACTTATACTCTTTGTTTGGGTTTGTGGAAGTTGGGATTATTGCAAGATCGAGCTTTGGAATATGTGGGTAAGGCAGAGTTAATTGATTTTGATATTCCCTTAGCAGATATTACGGCAATTTTGGGGGAAGCGCCGCAAATTCAGCGAGTAACTAAAGAGTTTATTCAGCAACATTTGCCGCTACCTCGTCCGGCGGTTACGCATAAGTATAAACAAGGACATTTGTTGTTAATTTGTGGTTCGCGAAAGTATGCTGGAGGGGCAATTTTAACTGGTTTGGGGGCGAGGGGAAGTGGTGTGGGAATGCTTTCTATTGCTGTTCCTGAATCTTTGAAATCTTTGTTGGTTTCTCATTTGCCGGAAGCGTTAATTATTGGTTGTGAGGAAACGGAAAATGGTGCGATCGCTAGTTTACCAGATGCGGTGAATTTGGGGAGTTATGATGCGATCGCCTGTGGCCCCGGTATCACCACCGAAGCAACTACAATTGTAGAAGGAGTTTTAGCTAACAATAACCCTGTAATTTTAGATGCTGATGGTTTAAATATTTTAGCACAATTGGGAACTATTTCAACTTTAGAAAAACGTCAAGCAACAACGGTTTTAACTCCTCATGCTGGCGAATTTAAACGCTTGTTTCCTGAGATTGACTATGTACAACAAAATCGAGTTGAGGCAGTGAAAAAAGCGGCAGAATTAACTGGCGCAATTGTATTATTAAAAGGAGCAAGAACGGTTATCGGAAATGCTTCTGGTAAAATTTGGATTGTTCCCGAAAGTACGCCAGCTTTGGCGCGTGGTGGTAGTGGAGATGTGTTAACCGGATTGATTGGTGGATTGCTGGCGCAAGGGGTTGCTGCTAATATTAATTCTCTGGTTGAAAGGGTAGTAATTGCAGCTTGGTGGCACGCGCAAGCGGGTATTTTAGCGGCAAAGGAAAGGACAGAATTAGGTGTGGATGCGTTTACTTTAACGCAGTTTTTAAATCCTGTATTGTCCGGTCTGTTGTGAGGACTTTAGTTTTATTATGTAGGCAGAGAACGACTAAAGTCGTCACAACGAACTTAATTAGAGGAATTAATTGGTGGGAAGGATAACTTTAACGGTTGTTTGTTGATCGGGAATACTTTCTATGGTTAAACTTCCTCCGTGTAGTTCGGCTATCCGTTTAACAATTATTAATCCTAATCCCGATCCTTGCTGTTCATAAAGTTTGCGTTCAAACTGCATATAAGCACCTAAGCTGTCAATTTGTTCGGTTTTCATTCCCCTGCCTTTGTCGCTTACAGATAAAATAAATGAGTTATTGACTACCTGGCTGACGATATTAATTCGGGTTCCCGGAACTGAGAATTTGCAAGCGTTATCTAGTAATTCTTCGACGATTTTTTTCAAGCGTATGGGAGAAATATTTAGCTGAGTATCTTCTAGTTTTAAGTGTAAATCAGCTTGTCTATGTGCTTGTTGTGCTTGCTGAGTTGCTTGATGGGAAATTACAGAATCAACATGATCTGTTTGGTAATTTCGTAATGCTTTGATGCGTTCTGAATTAGTAGCTATTAATTCTAATTCAGCATATAATAAAAAGTTTTGAATTAGCCGATATAAGCGGTTACCTGATGTTTGAATTTGCTCGACCATCTCCTTAATTTCTTCTGGTTCTAGGGTATCTAGTTCGGTTAATAGAAGTTCGGAAAAGCCTAGAATTCCATTTAAGGGTGTTCTGAGTTCGTGAGGTAAGGAGAAGGTGATGCTACTACGTAATTCTTCTAATTTTTGGCTTTGTTGCTGATTAATTGTTGCTTGTTTTTTCAGGCGAGTGTCGATCGCATTTAACAGTTCTACAGGTCTACAAGGCTTAGTTAAATAGTCATCTGCGCCTAGTTCCATTCCCTTGCGATTATTTGCTTTGTCCGCTAAAGCTGTGAGGAAAATGAAGGGAATCATTGCTGTAGCGGGTTCACTTCGCAAGGCTTGTAAAACACCATAGCCATCTAATTCTGGCATGGATACATCACAAATAATTAAGTCGGGTTTTTTTTCTCTAGCTAATTGAACGCCTTTAGAACCATTTTCTACAGCTATGGCTTCAAAATTTTCTTCGTTTAGGAGTTCTAAAATATTTTCTCTGATTGATTGTTCGTCCTCAATAATTAAAATCTTTGTCATGACTAATCCATCCTATGTAAATTAAATTTGTTGGTTTTCCAGGTGAACAGCACTTTATTCCCTAATATTTTGAGGCCAAGTTAAGGTCTTTTTCGACCTCAACAATTTGGTAAAATCCTTAACGCTGAGAGGTTGACTAAAAAGAAAACCTTGAATTTCATCGCAATTATTTTGACATAAGAACTCTAATTCTGTTTTGGTTTCCACTCCTTCTGCTACTAAATTTAAGTTGAGTTCGTGTCCCATATTGATAATAGAACTGGTAATAGTTTTAGTTTTGGCATTTTTGTTTAATTGATGAATAAAAGATTTGTCAATTTTCAAAGTATCAAAGGGAAATTGTTGCAAATAGCTTAAAGAAGAATAACCTGTTCCAAAGTCATCGAGCGCAATTTGCACACCTAACTCTTTAAAAGCAGTTAATCTCTCATTACCAATTTCCAAATTCTCCATGAGTGTGGTTTCTGTTAACTCTAATTCCAAACATTCGGCAGCCAAGTCAGTTTCTTTTAATATTTCAACTAGTCGAGAATGAAAGTTACTATGATTGAACTGACGACTTGATATGTTGATGGCTATTCCTAATTCTGGGAAACCTAAATTTTGCCAAAATTTTGTTTGCTGACAAGCGGTTTTTAAAACCCATTCACCCAGAGGAATAATTAAGTTTGTTTCTTCAGCTATGGGAATAAATTTAAGTGGTGAAATTATTCCTTGTTCTGGATGAAACCACCTTAAAAGCGCTTCTGCACCAACAATTTTCCCAGTTTTTAAACTAACTTTTGGCTGATAATAGATTTCAAATTCTTTTCGTTCTAAAGCATAAGTTAAGCTGGTTTCTAAATTTAAGCGATCGCTACTTGTAACAATAAGACTTGGTTGATAAAACGCATAAGTATTTCCTCCTTGTTGTTTAACATAGTTCATCGCTTTATGAGCTAATTGCAGCATTTTCTCTAGTTCACTGTCATCCCCAGCATATAGAGAAATTCCGATGCTAGCTGTAATTAAAATTTCAATATTATTTTCTAAAATTACAGGTTTTGCCAAAGTCTCTAAAAGGTTTTGGACAAATTCAATCACTATTTTTCTCTGATTATCCGTTATCATAATTATGGCGAATTCATCAGTAGCTAACCGCGCTATAGTATGATAATTACTACTATATGTTTGTAAGCGTTGAGCTACAATTTGGATTAACTTATCTGCTTGAGAATGTCCTAAAACTTCAACAATACGATTGAATCTATCTAAACTGAGGTACAAAATTGATATTAGTTGCTCGCTATTATAGTTGTGCTTATTTAAAGCTAAAGAATTGAGAATTTGAGTGAATCTTTCTTTGAATAAGACGCGATTTGGTAAATTAGTTAAACTGTCATAGTGCAGGGATTTATTCAGTTGTTGTGATGCTTGTTTTAAAGCGGCTGTGTAAGCATCAGTAATAGCTGTTTTTTTGCTTAATCTGATGGCGATCGCTTTTAACAATTCCACAGGTTTACAAGGCTTAGTAATATAGTCATCTGCGCCTAATTCCATTCCCTTACGATTATGATCTCTATCAGCTAAAGCCGTAAGAAAAATAAAAGGAATTACTGCTGTTAAAGGATCTTGGCGTAACTCTGCTAACACATCATAGCCATCTAATTCTGGCATCATAATGTCGCAAATTATTAAATCTGGAATAATTTTTTGCGCCAAACTGATACCTAAGCGACCATTTTTTGCGCCGATAGCTCTAATATTCTGTCCTATTAAAACTTCTAAAATATTTTCGCGAATATTCTCATCATCCTCTATCACTAAAATTTTGGTCTGAGATTTGATCGGTAGAGGATTGAAAGCGTTGTAAGAGTTTGACATTTTCCGTTAGTAAAATTTCTTGAACGTCAGATATTTGAAAGTCAGATAATTGATTAATTATGGCTATTTCACGAGAACATTCTTGTTGCAAAATTTTCAAATAATTAGCGCGTGCTCTTTCTGTAGGTGCTAGCTTTAGCATTTGAATTGCCATTGTGATATTAGACAAAGGATCGCGCAATTCTTGGGTAAGTCTTTGTAATAAATCTGTCCGGTTTTTGCTTAACCTTTGTAATTCTTGAACTCTTGCTTGTAATCCTTTGGCTTTGCTACGTTCGGTTTCAAACTGGTGGTTATATATAGCTTGTTTTTTCAGTCTGATGCTAATTGCACTCAGTAACTCAGTCACCGTACAAGGTTTGGTTATATAGTCATCTGCACCTAATTCCATTCCTAAACGTAGATCGTCTCGCTCAGTTTTTGCTGTCAAGAAAATGAAGGGAATAATAGCAGTTAAAGGGTCTTCTTGTAATTCACTCAACACAGTATAACCATCTATATCAGGCATCATAATATCGCACAGTATCAGATCGGGAAGTTTATTTTTTGCCTCTTGAATTCCTGTTTGACCATTTTTTGCACCAATAGCAGTAAAATCTTCTGATTCTAATATTTCTAGAATATTAGCTCGCACAGACTCTTCATCTTCAATTACCAAGATTTTTATTTTTTCATTTTTTACTTTCATAACTAACCGACCTAAATTTGTGTAAGTTAATTTATTTTACTTCACTCCTACCCGAAATCTATTACTGGCATTTTCGTTGAAGTTCGTTACTCCTAGCTCAGTGGTAAAATCACGGTAAATGTGGTTCCAATTCCCATTTCGCTATCTACTGTAATTGTTCCTCCATGTAAATCAACAGACCTTTTCACTATTGCTAAACCTAGTCCAGTCCCGGGAATTGAACCGACATTAGTTGCGCGATGGAAAGCATCAAACAGCCGTTTTTGGTCTTCTACAGGAATGCCGATTCCTGAATCTTTAATCTTGAAGATAATTTGATTATCTTGGCAGGAAACAGCAAAATTAACCGGGGTATTTTCAGGGGAGTATTTAGTAGCGTTGCTAAGTAAATTTATTAGGATGTGCCGCAACAATTTGTCATCCATTTTAACCTCTGTTAATGTACACTGGATATTTACATTCAGAGGATGCTGATTTTTATCAGCATTTTGGATGTCTTCTACTAATTCTCGACAGAATTTTTCTAGCTCCAGGGTACAGGGGTTGAAATCTAGTTTTCCGGCTTCGGCTTTGCCAATTACTAGTATATCATCTAACATTTCAATCATGCGTTGAATGGCAGATTGAATTCTCCGTAGATGGGTCTTTTTTTTCTCTTCCGGCCATTCATTAATATACATTTCTAAAAGGTCAGTTGAGAATAAAATTGTGGACATTGGTGTGCGAAATTCGTGGGAAACCATTGAGACAAAACGAGATTTTAATTCGTTAAGTTCCCTTTCTTTTTCCAAGGCTTTTCGGATTTCTGATTCGGCTTTACACCTAGCTAAGGCAATTTCTACTGTAGTGTGTAAATCTTTTTCTTGAAAAGGTTTAACAATATAACCAAAAGGTTGGGTTTCTTTAGCACGTTGTAAAGTAGTTTGGTCGGTATGAGCAGTCAAGAAAACTACAGGTAAGTGTAACTGAGTGCGAATTTTTTCGGCGGCTTGTACACCATCGATCGCACCTTTTAACATAATATCCATAAGAATTAAGTCTGGCTGAATTGTTGCGGCTTTTTCGAGCGCTTTTTCGCCAGTAGCCACAACAGCAGGGACGTTATAGCCTAATTTTTTTAAGCTATTTTTGATATCCATGCCAATAATTACTTCATCTTCAACAACTAAAATTGTAGCCGTCATTTTTATTTAGCACTCCGGTTGGTAAATGTAATTTTGAAACTAGCACCCAGGTCGGAATTAATTTCAATTTCTCCATCTAATTGTTCGGTTAAATTGCCGACTAATTGCAATCCTAATGATTCAATTTCTCTAACGTCAAAATCAGGTGGCAACCCGATTCCGTTATCACTGATTACTAAAGTAATTTCCTGACTCTCTTCTTGGTGATGAAAGCTAATATATAACTCTCCTTTTCCTTTGTCAACAAAGGCGTATTTCAGCGAATTAGAAACTAATTCATTAATAATTAAACCACAAGGAATTGCTGTATCTATATCTAATTCTATATGTTCTACTTGCAGGTTTAATTTAATGGTGTTTGTTGCTACATTATAAGAGCGAAATAGATTATCTGTCAGGTCGTGAATGTAATCAGCGGCATCAATTCTGGCTAAACCTTTGGATTGATATAATTTTTCATGAATTAGTGCCATTGACCTGACACGGTTGTAACTTTCTGTGAATAAAATCAAGGCTTCTTCATCTTTAATGTAGCTAGATTGCAGCTTCAGTAAGCTGGAAATTACTTGTAAGTTATTTTTAACTCGGTGGTGAATTTCTTTGAGCAGGATTTCCTTTTCTTTAAGTGATGTCTTCATTTCACTTTCGGCTTTTTTGCGTTCGGTGATATCTCGATACATCCATAAATGTCCTTTGTACTCTCCTTGGACAAAAATTGGTGCATAATCCTGTTCTAAAATTCGACCATCTGCCATTAAAATTTCTTCGTTAGTTGTTACTTTTCGAGATTGCAAAATTTCTTTATAGCGTTGAATAACTTGTTCGGGATTAGCAAAACAATGTTGATAAGTTTCTATATAATCGGAAAAGTCAGCACCAATTAAAGCACCAGGTACTATGGGAATATTGAAGAGATCGCAGAATGCTTGATTGAGTAAAACAACTAGTTCATTTTCATCTTTTACTAAAATACCGAGTTGTAAATTTTCCATCAATGTTGAGAGGCGGGAAGTTGTAGCTCGCAGTTCTTCTTCTGCTTGCTTACGTTCAGTAATATCGATTTGAATACCAACGAAGTGAGTCAGAACTCCATCGTCATCGTGAATGGGTGAAATGCTTAATTCATTCCAGAATAAGCTGCCATCTTTCCGATAGTTACGTAGGAGAACAGTACAATTTTCTTGTTGGCGAATTGCAGTTCTCAATCGTTCTAATTCTGGTTGTTTGTTTTCTTTACCTTGGAGAAAACGACAGTTTTTTCCTAATATTTCAGCAGCTGAGTAACCTGTCATTCGCTCGAAGGCTGGATTAACGTAAATAATGGGTTGAGCGGGTATTCTAGCATCGGTAATAATAATACCGTTGTTGCTCGCTGCGATCGCGCGATTTCTTAACCTTAAAATTTCTTCTATTCCCTTGCGTTCGGTAATATCACGACATACAGAAATTAATCCGCCATCTGGAGTTAAAGTGAGAGAAAGTTCTTCAGTAAAAGTTGTGCCATCGCGTTTTGTAGCAGTTGCTTCTCCTTGCCATTTTCCTTTTTGCAAAACAATGGGAATCACTTCCCGGTCTAGTCTCTGAAGTTCTTCGCTATTGTACAAGCAATGCCAAGTCTTCCCAATTAATTCCTGTGCGCTTTCGTAGCCGAAAATCTTAACGTGAGATTCATTTAGATAAATATATTCCCCGGTAGCATTAACGATCGCAATTCCATCACTGGCGGCTTCTACAGCAGCAATTTGTCGCCGCATTTTTTCTTCGATTTCTTTACTTTCGGTGATATCACGGCAAACTCCTACTAAACCTATTGCTTCGCCTTCGGATGACATATAGGGAGATTTAGTAGAAAGAAAAGTGTATTTTTTGCCATTGACTTCTGCTGATTCTTCATAACTCCAAGTGATTCCACTCCTCATAATTGTGTAGTCAAGTTCCCAAACTTGCCTACCTGTTTGGGGAGTGAATAATTCATCATCTCGTTTGCCTAAAATCTCTTCTACTGGACGCTCTAAAATTTTGGCTCCTATGCGATTAATAAATTGATAACGACCTTCTGTATCTTTAAGAAAGATCGCATCATTACAGTTTTCTACTATGGAGCGGAGTTTATATTCACTGTCGCGCAATGCTGCTTCTGCTTGTCTGCGTTCAGTGATATCCATAACTACACCACTCAAACCTAGAGTTTGTCCTGATGAATTACAAATTACATCACCTTTACCAGCCACCCAACGAATTGAGCCGTCAGGCAAAATTACCCGATGTTCAACGTTATAGGGACTTCTTTGTTCTAGGGAGTGAGCTATTGCTGTGGTGAGATAGTGACGATCGTCAGGATGAATCAGATTATAATAAGCTTGATAATTTCCTGGAAAAGTGCCAGGAGCAAAACCAAAAATTATTTCCGTTTGCTCAGACCAAGTTAATTTACTAGTTTGCATTTCCCAATCCCAAGTTCCCATATTAGCAGCATTAAGAGCAATTCTTAATCGTCTTTCACTTTCGCTTAAGGCTGCTTCTGCTAGTTTGCGATCGCTAATATCAATAAACAAACCATCCCATAAAATATCGCCATTAGCTTGTTTTTCAGGACGAGAAATTCCTTGCACCCACTTCAACTTACCTGATGGTGTAATGATGCGTCCTTCCCATTGCCAAGGTTCTAAAGTTTCAGCGGAAATTTCCGTTGACTTAATTAAAGATGGTAAATCTTCAGGATGAATCAGAGCGAAGCTAAGCTGAGGATTTGACTGCATTTCTTCTGGTTCTAATTCCCAAATTGGAGTGCAACCAGCGCTAATATAAGGGAAGGAAGGGGAACCATCAGGATGTAGAACATACTGATAAATCATTCCGGGTACACTGGCTGCTAATTTTTCTAATCTTGCTTGACTTTCTTGTAGTGCTTTTTCGGCTTGTTTGCGATCGGTAATATCGGTAGAAATCCCACAAACTGCATATATTTCACCATCGCTATTTCTTAAAGGAAACTTCACCGTCAGGTAAGTATGTAATCCATCTTCATTAGGTGCTACTTCTTCAGTGCGTACCGCAGTTCCTTGTTCCCTTACCAGGCAGTTATTTCTGGCAAATACCTCAGCAATATCTGGCGGCCAACAATCATATACAGTTTTACCAACAATTTCTTCTTTCTTCACATTAAATAAAGTTTCAAACTGACGATTAGTTAGTAAGTATCTGTCTTGAGTGTCGTATAGGTACATAACTGCTGGTAAATTATCGAGAATAGCTTGTAATTGTGCTTGGCTTTCTTGCAATGAAGCTTCTGCACGTTTGCGCTGGGTAATATCTCGATCGATCCCCCGATAACCTTTAAATAATCCCTTTTCATCAAAAATGGGAGAGGCACTAGTTTCTAATACAACCAGATGACCATTTTTATGAATATTAGTATTCTCTAAACAGGTCAAACCTTGTTGTGCCATCACCATTGGCTGAGAAGCATTTAGAACTCGCGTTGCTTCATCAGGTGGCATCAAATCAAAGGGAGTTTTACCTAAAATTTCTTCTGGATCATAACCCAAAATTTCTTTTACTTTCGGGCTAGAATAAGTATAAACAAGATTCTCGTTGACTTCCCATACCCAATCGTTAGTAGTTTCAATTAAATTGCGGAATCGGTTTTCACTTTCTTTTAGTGCTGCTTCTGTGCGTTTGTGTTGCACAATTTCCTTTGCTAGTCCCCTAATTATTTGATTCAATTGTTCGGTGCGTTCTGCAACTTTAGTTTCTAATAATGAGTTAAGTTTTTGTAGTGCAATTTCGGCACGTTTGCGTTCGGTAATATCAGTAGCTACACCCAACACTTGAATTGTTTCACCATCTGAAGCTAATATTGGTTTTTTTACTGTCTGCAACCAGCGCACTTCACCTGTAATATTAGTTAGTTGTTCTTCGGCAATAAATTTAGTTTTGCGGGTGATCATTACCTCGCGATCGTCATGATAAAATTGTTGCGCTTCTCCTAATTTTGGATTTAATTGGGCATCAGTTTTACCAAGCATTTGCTCAACAGTTAAGCCGATAATATCCGCGCAAGCTTGATTAGCTAAGATGAATCTACCTTGGAAATCTTTAACAAAAATTAGGTTGGGATTAATATCAATAACATCTTGGAGAAATTGCTTTTGTTTTCTTAAGGCTGCTTCGGCTTTTTGCCGTTCTTGCAGTTCTATTTGTAATTGTTGGTAAAGTTTTGCTTGATGAATGGCGATCGCACAATGATCGGCAATTGCTTTCACAAAAGCTACTTCATCTTCTGTCCATTCTCGTTGGCGATCGCATTCATCTAAACTAATTCCGCCAATATAAGTTTGCTGATAAATCAACGGCATAATCATAATGGCGCGAATATTACACCCTTTAGCTGTTTCCTGAATTTTCCCAGTCAAACTAGAATTAATTTCAGGTAAAACCAGCGGTTCACCTTGACTTAATTGGGAGTGATAAACCTGATAAAAATCGCAGCTTATACCAATTAAACTGTTGCCTTCCGATGTAGCTTCGGAAACATAATGGATTGCTAATTGATTATCAGCATTTGGGCGAAAGATTAAGCAACGACTAGGATTTAATGCTTCATGTAACTGATTAACTGTAGTTTGCAAAATTTCATCTAATACCAAAGTTCCCCGCATTGCTTGGGTAATTTGGTTAATTAATTTCGCCTGTTGTACTTGTCGCTTTAGTTTCTCTGACTCTTGGCGCAGTTTTTCTGTTTGTTGTTGTACTTGTTCGGTTAATTCAGCATTACGACGAGACAATAGTTGCGCTTTTTCAGCTTGGAGTTGGTGTACAAATTGTTGAGTGCGCTTCAGTCGTCGATAGATGTGCATTGGTTCTAGGGATCGCAATAATTCCATTGCTGTTATTATTCCCCATTTTTTATCTGAAAATTCGCTTTGACTTTCAGAAACTAATAGGGTATCCATGCGATCGCTTTGCATTTGCTGATAAGCATAAAGCAGCGAATTTGTAGGATTTAATTCCTGTCCTAATCTCCGCATAATTAAAGACGCTGGTGTTTGCGCTATATCCATACCTAGCGTCCAAGCTTGGACTATTTGCCGTTCGGTAACTACTCCTATAGGCACAATTTTTTCTGGTGCTATTTCTGCGGTAATTACTAGTGAATTTACTTGGTTTGCGATAATTAATTGAGCAAGTTTTTGGACGGAGGTTGCGCGATCGACACTTATTACTTCAGTGTTCATCACCTCTCCTACCGTGCCGAGTTTAAATAAATTCGTCAGTTTTAAAGTTTGGAGAATTGTCGTAGGCGTAACAATTCCTAAAAATTCTTCTCGCTCGTTAATAACTGGTAAATAAGAAGTTTTATATTGTTGGAAAAATACTAGCGGAGTAACAATATTTTCCGTCTGAGAGAAGCGCAAATTAACTAAGGGTTTGGTAATTAAATCAGCAATTTTAATTTGATTATTTACCTTAACTCCAGATACCATTAACTGCACCAGATTCCGCTCAGTAAATACGCTCAGAACCCGGTCATTTTCCATGACTACAACATAATTACAACTGAGATCTTGTAAATCCTCAGTTTGTTCGTTCTCTTCAAGGCGATCGCCACCAGTAATAGTAGTTTGATTACCCGGGGAAAAGCCCATCAAAGATATCACATCTACCAATAGCGTATTAGCAGCTATCAGGGTAGGATGACGGTTAATAGCCTGCTCTAATTTGGGTAAGTTTAGCCATGAATCGTTAAATTGCATAAGTTTACCTATCACAAGGCTTGCTCCTACTCAAAGGATAGCAAGCAATTTTCAAACAGGACTAGGAATTTGAGAAATGTTACCTCTAAAAGGGAAAGTAATGCGGAAAAATGTTCCACATTGCAAATCAATTTCAATATTTCCCTCTAACTGATTAGTAAGATTATTGACCAACTGTAAGCCTAAACTTTCGCTCATCTCAATATCAAAATCTGCTGGTAATCCAATGCCATTATCGGCTACTTCTAACAAAATGAATTGATTTTTTAGCAGGGATAACCTAAGATAAATTTTACCAATTGCTCCCTCGGGAAAAGCATATTTTAAAGTATTGCAAATCAACTCGTTAATAATTAATCCGCAAGGAATAGCTGTATCTAAATCAAAGAATATTGGCTCGACTTGGATATCTAAATTTATTCTTTCAGAAATTGGTGTGTGGGAAGAGACTAAATTGTAAACTAGGCTCTTAATATAATCAGCAGCATCAATTTGGGCAATACCTTGAGATTGATAGAGTTTTTCATGAATTAGTGCCATTGACCTAACTCGGTTATAACTATCACTTAAAAGTGAAATTACTTCCCTGTCCTTGGTAAACTCAGATTGCAATTTAAGCAAGCTAGAAATAACTTGGAGGTTATTTTTAACTCGATGATGAATTTCCTTTAGTAATACTTCCTTTTCTCGCAATGAAGTCTTCAGTTGTTGTTCTGCCTGTTTTTGTTCGGTAATATCAATTCCTACCGCTACAGCAGCTTGACTTTGCTGATACTTCTGAGCAGCAATTAAGTAATTTTTGATATTACCTTTAATTTTGGCATCAATGACTTTATGAGCAGCTTTTTGCTCACTACACATAAAAGAACTCATAAAATTAGCAAAGTCAAAGCTACTTCCTAAAAAACCCAGATCTTTCCCGATAAAATTTTCTGGAGCTTGGTTAAAAGTTGTACACAAATGTTCGTTGACACCGATATATTTTAGGTCAGAACTAATCCAAGAAACCAAGCCAGGAACAGCGTCTAAAACTGCTTGCAGTTGGTCATTTGTTTGTTGTAGCGCTGCCTCTGCTTGTTGCCGTTCTTGCACCTCTGCTAGCGCCCTGTCTCTCTTGGTGCGGTAATCTTGAACTCTTTGGGTAAGCTTTGTAACATCTTGGATAGAAAGTAAGGCATAGTAACTTCCATCAGGCGCAGGTTCAGCAGTAACGGTGGTATACTGCACTCGCAATTTTCCATCAGGTAAGTAAGCCGGAATTAAATGTTTGTGAACTTGCGACGAGAAAATTATTGATGAACCTCCGGCAAAGACTTCCTGGAGACGGCTAACATATTTCGGTTGACCTAAATGAGGAAAATAGGTAGTAATATTAGCACCGACAATTTTATGTTTTGGAATATTTGTCCATTTTTCTAAACAACTATTCCAATATATGACAACAAAATCTTCTCGTAACAGGCAAATACCAATGGGTATTCGATCGAGAATTTTAAATTTTTCCCCTGATTCTTCTATGCCGTTCATAACTGATTTTTATTTGCTTGATTGCATTTAAAATTGGTTGGAAATTAGCTGGAAATGCAAACCTATTTAGCGATCGCATTCATCAATAAATCAAATCAGCACAATATCGTTTGTCATGAAAATTTTTCAAAACTCAATCCTACAACCTAGTTCTAACATAGTTAATTTTATTAACCTTGAGTGAGACTACCTTAGAGAGTCTCTTGGTTTTCCGTATTACTACTGAGATTAATTAACTCTCTATTTAAAACCTGAGAAACGGTATTTTGTTTGTTATTTATAATGAATTAAGTGAGAAGCGAATTTGACTACTCACAATTGATTCAAAACTGCAAAATTTACAGCAGCCAGAACAGTAGATAAGATTTTCAATTATAGCATTAAAGCCAGAAAATTCTAAAGATGCACTCAGTACCCCCCTCTGTGTATCGTGATAAATACGTAAATTCTAAATTTGACACAAAGCAATTGATGTGATAATGAGGGCGATCGATCGCCCACACCATCAACAAGTCACAGCGTAGGGGTAATTCATAAATTACCCCTACGCTGTGACGGGAGTCAATAGCGGACTTCCAGAGGAGATTTATTTGCTGGTGGTACATAGTACTCACCTTTTTCGTTAACTCCCACTACGCCCATAGATTCATTTCCTGTAATTAGACGAGCGCCACCTTTGCGGGTAAAATAATTCCAAGCCCACTGAATCATTACTATTAATTTGTTATCAAATTCGATTAAGAAGTAGATATGCACAAACACCCAAGTTAGCCAAGCTAGGAAACCAGATAATTTCACAAAACCTAAATCAACTACAGCGTAGTTTTTACCAATAACTGCCAAACTTCCCACATCAGAATAACGGAAAGGAAAAGCATTTTCACTACCTTTTAACCGCTGTTGAATCAGTTTAGCAACATATTCTCCTTCCTGCATGGCTACAGGCGCAACTCCCGGTAAAGGTTTACCATCTTGGTGGGCATAATTTGCCAAATCACCAATGACAAAAATATCGGGATAACCCTTAACTGTCAAATTTGGTTCCACAATAACTCTACCGACTCTATCTAATTCTACGCCTGTGCGTTCTGCCAAAACTTTGCCAACAGGAGAAGCTTTGACACCAGCTGCCCATAAAATTGTTTTAGCAGCAATTTGTGATTCTGTGTCACCTTGTTTCATAGTTACAACATCGCCATCAATGTTAGTAACTAAAGTTTTAGTTAAGATAGTTACGCCTAATTTATTTAAAGACTTTTCCGCTTTAGCAGATAGTTCTGGTTTATAGGGAGGCAATATTCGATCCATGCCTTCCAAGAGATAGATTTTAGCTTCGGATGTATCAATATTACGAAATTCTTTTCTTAAGGTAGCAAAGGCTAAATCTGCGATCGCGCCAGCCAATTCTACCCCAGTTGGTCCCCCACCCACAATCACAAAAGTCAACCAAGCACGGCGTTTTTCTAAATCAGTTTCCTTTTCCGCCGCTTCAAACGCCATGAAAATTCGTCGCCGCATTTCCAAAGCATTTTCCACAGTTTTTAATCCCGGTGCAGCTGTTTCCCAATGCTCATTCCCAAAATAGTGATGCTTAACTCCAGTCGCAATAATTAAAGTATCATAATCAACTTCACCACTATTTAAAAATAGCTTTTTTCGTTCTGGATCGATATCCAACATTTCTGCTAACAACACCTGCGTATTTTGGTTATCGCTTAATACCGCCCGGAGGGGAGAAGAAATATCAGCAGGAGACAAACTTCCCGTTGCTACTTGATACAAAAGTGGCTGAAACAAATGAAAATTTCGTTTATCAACCAAAGTCACTTTTACAGGATCACGACCCAAAGCTTTCGCCGCATACAACCCGCCAAAACCACCACCGACAATTACTACACGATGAGGTGCTTGATTTGTTTGTGCATCTATCATTAGAGTTATCCTCTTTACTAAAATTGAAGAGCTTTACTTTACGCAAACATTTCTTATATTAACTATGCTTTCTTTTTAGTGTGGAATCAGCAAGATATACGTAGTAAAAACTACAAAACCATTTAGATCCCCGACTTCTCCAAGAAGTCGGGGATCTAAACTTCAAAGTCCGCTAGTAAAAATTAATTTACTTAATTGAGTTAACTGCAGCTTGCGATCGAGATACAACACTGGACGGCAAAGGAATATAACCTAAATCATCTGCAACGTTCTGTCCTGTGGTTAATCCATAATTCAAAGCTTGCTTCAGTGCTCTGGATTTATTTTGATCGGGGTATGTTTTGTAAGCCATGATCCAAGAGTAAGAAACAATTGGATAGGCATTTGCTCCCGGAGGATCTGGAACAAAGGCGCGTAAGTTGGCTGGTAACTGTACTGACCCTAACGCAGCCGCAGAATTAGAAGGAGTTGGTGCGACAAAATTTCCGGCTTTATTTTGTAAGGTAGCTTGTGGAATTTTGTTAGTTCTGGCATAGCCATATTCGATGTAGCCAATTGCTCCTTGAGTTTGGAGAATTTGAGCAGTTACGCCTTCATTACCTTTAGCACCTGAACCTGTGGGCCAAGATACAGAGCGACCTTCACCAACTTTACTTTTCCAGGTAGAACTAATAGCGCTTAAATGTTGGGTGAAAATGGCAGTTGTACCGCTACCATCAGCACGATAGACAACACTAATAGGTGTACTTGGTAGATTGACTCCTGGGTTATCTTTGGCAATTCTGGGATCGTTCCAAGTCTTTATTTCACCCAAAAATATGGCAGGTAATGTACTACGAGAAAGTCTTAAAGAATTAACACCAGGTAAGTTATAACCCACAACAACGCTGCCTGCGGTCATCGGAATTAACACTACGCCTCTGGAAACTTTTGCCATTTCCGCGTCAGTCATCGCCACATCACTGGCACCAAAGTCTACGGTTCCATTGATTAACTGTTGTACACCCGCACCGCTACCAACAGATTGATAGCTGACTTGAACATTGGGATTAGTTTTGTTGAAGTCTGAAAACCAACGTTGATATAAGGGGGCTGGGAAAGAGGCACCAGCACCAGTGAGAGTTACTCTACCCTGGGCTAAAAGCAATGAAGAGTCGTTGGCAGTAGCGCTTTGAGGACGGAAATGGTTGGAAGCGATACTGGCAATAACAAAGGCTGAGAGACACAGAAAAACCAGCAGGTTTCTCCGCTTTAATCGAACTCTGACCGACATAGTTTAAAAATCTATTGGATTATGCTGTCGAGTATTGACAGTAGGGTTAGGTGATAAAGCGCAGGTTAAGGAATGTGTTTTGGAATACTAATTTATACAAATCTTTACAATATTCTTATAAATAAATCTATCTTTAGTAGTAGTTACTTCGGGTTGTGTGAGTGCTATGCAATGTACCGAGAACACAGGAAAACCGTATGTTACACTTACTGCTTTAACCGCAATTTGGCTAAATCTTCAGCAAAAGCTCCCTAGCAAAAATTAATCTACTTGATAGAGTTAACAGCGGCTTGCGCTTTCTTGACAACACTTTCCGGCAAAGGAATGTATCCTAAATCATCAGCAATATCCTGTCCTGTAGTTAATCCATAATTCAAAGCTTCCTTCAATGCTTTTGCTTTGTTCGCATCTGGGTAAGTTTTGTAAGCCAAGATCCAAGTGTAAGTAACAATGGGATAGGAATTTGCTCCCAGAGGGTCTGGAACAAAAGCACGTAAGTTTCGTGGTAACTTCACTGAAGCTAACGCAGTCGCAGAATTAGCAGGAGTCGGTGCGACAAAATTGCTGGCTTTGTTTTGTAATGTAGCTACAGGAATGTTGTTATTTCTGGCGTAACCATATTCTAAGTAACCAACTGCTCCTGGAGTTTGGAGAATTTGAGCAGTTACACCTTCATTACCTTTCGCACCTGCACCTGTAGGCCAAGATACAGACTTACCTTCACCAACTTTACTTTTCCATTCAGAACTAATAGCGCTTAAATGTTGAGTGAAAATAGCAGTTGTACCGCTACCATCAGAACGATAGACAATACTAATCGGTGTATTTGGTAGCTTGACTCCTGGGTTATCTTTGGCAATTTTGAGGTCGTCCCAAGTGTTAATTTGACCCAAAAATATGGCAATTAATGTACTACGAGAAAATCTTAAAGAATAAATTCCAGGTAAGTTGTAACCCACAACCACACTACCTGCGGTCATGGGAATTAACACTACACCTCTAGAAACTTTTGCCATTTCCTGATCAGTCATCGCCACATCACTGGCACCAAAGTCTATGGTTCCATTAATTAACTGTTGTACTCCAGCACCACTACCAACTGATTGATAACTAATTTGAATATGCGGATTTTTTTTGTTTAATTCTAAGAACCAGCGCTGATATAAAATAGCTGGAAAAGAAGCGCCAGCACCAGTAAGCATTACTTTATTTGGCGCTAAAAGCAATGAAGAATCTTTTGCAGTGGCAGTTTGGGGATGAAAAAGGTTGGTAGAGTTACTGCTAATCACAAAGGCAAATAGGCAGAGAAAAATTAGTTGATTTCTCCGCTTTAATTGAATTATCTTTAACATACTTAGTATTAATTTATGCTTTTTAGTATAGAGAGTAAGGTTAAGTGATAAAGCTCAGGTTAAGGAGTGCATCTGGCAATACAAAAACACACAAATTTTCACACTTTACTGATCCAGCAGATTGCAGGTTTATGAAGTACACTCCTGCAAACCCGGTAACTTCTACGAAACCGGGTTTCTTTGTGCCTCACTCCCCTGTGAAACTAGAAGCCCCAAATATACCTTTAGGTATATTTGGGGTAGTTCACTAGGAAATAGAAAAGAGAATTCAAAGTGGGAAATTTTCCTAAAAAATGGTGCGTTAGGCGCAGCCGTAACGCACCCTACTGGATCAGCCTGTGTTTCTCATTCCGGCTGCGATACCGTTAATTGTTAGCAATGCACCTCGCAGTAGTTCGCCGCGACTGTGACGGGAGTCGATTACACCTGTGAGGCTTTGGGATTTGCTTTGGCGCAGGCGTTTTAGGAGGGAAACTTGTAAAAATCCTAGAGGTACGATGTTTCCGTTGCGGATTTGGACCGATCGCTGTAAGTCAGGATCGCCATCTAACAAACGTTTGTGATCGGTGATGTTTAAGACTAGATCGCGAGTCAAATGATACTCATCAGCGATTTGAGCAAACAACTTTTCAAATCTGGGTAAATCTTCTGGTGCTGACAATTCTTTCATGTAGTAGTGAGCGATTTGTAAATCGACTTTGGATAAAGTCATTTCTACTTTAGAAATCACTACTTTGAAGAAAGGCCATTTGTAGTAGAAGTAGCGTAACAACTTCAAATTTTCTTGGGTATCTTCCTGCAAAAATTGATTAAGTGCTGTGCCTACGCCGTACCAAGCTGGTAATAAAAAGCGGCTTTGTGTCCAACTAAATACCCAAGGAATTGCTCTTAATGTGCTTAAATCTTTTTTCCCGGTTTTTCGTCTGGCGGGACGAGAACTAATTTGTAATTGGCTAATTTCTTCAATTGGCGTTACTTGCATGAAGAAATCAACAAAGTCTGGTTGTTCGTAAATCAAAGCGCGATAATGTTCGCGAGATTTCGTAGACAACTCTTCCATGATTTCGTTCCAAGGTTCAATATTATCGAACCCAGTTCTGAGTAAGCTAGCTTGAATTACTGCTGTGGTGACAGTTTCTAAATTATACAAAGCTAAGTCAGGCCAAGAATATTTAGAAGCCAAGACTTCGCCTTGTTCGGTAATTTTAATTCTGCCATTGATTGTGTGTCCTGGTTGGGCTAAAATCGCCTCGTAGGAAGGGCCGCCACCACGTCCCACAGAACCGCCTCTGCCGTGAAAAATGCGGAGGGAAACGCCGTATTTACAAGCGATCGATTCCAAAGCTTTTTGTGCTTTGTGAATTTCCCAGTTACTACTTAAGAAACCAGAATCTTTGTTGCTATCAGAATAACCCAACATTACCTCTTGTAATGATGAAGGTAAGGAACCCACAGAGGTAACATTATTTCCAACTTCCTTTTTCTTCTCTGCTTCATACTTCTGATAACCACCAGCCAGTAAACCGCGATAAAATGGCAACTCAAACAGAGTTTGCATGATGGAAGGCGCTTTTTTCAAATCTTCCACTGTTTCAAATAGTGGTACTACTTGCAGAGTTCCTTCACCTGTGGAGGGATCGTAAAGTCCTGCTTCTTTGGCAAACAGCAAAACTTCTAACAGATCGCTGACATCATGGCTCATGCTAATAATATAAGTTTGGCAAATGTCTTCTCCAAACTCTCGCTGCATTTGCCGCACTACGCGCAATGTTTCAATTGTTTCGCAAGTTTGAGGACTAAAGGGTAATTCGTTAGGAACTAAAGGTCGTCTAGTTTGCAGTTCCGAAACTAACCATTTAATTTTTTCCTCTTCTTCTAATTCATTATACTGACAAGGTAATACTTGCAGATAATCAACTATTTCGTTGATGGCATCTGAGTGTCTGGTACTTTCTTGGCGGACATCTAAAGATGCTAAACAAAATCCGTAAACTTCCACCTGGCAAATCAGGTGTTCTAAGTCGCGGCAAATTAAACCTGTTTCTTGTAAGTTGCGTTGAATTAATCGCAGTTGTGCCAAAAATTCTTCGGCTGTTTTATAGATCGGCGTTTGCGGTTTTTGTTGGAGAGATTCTGGTTGTAAAGCTTCACCTTTGTAGAGTCGCCAATTGCGATCGCGTGTATACTCCAACCGCTTCTTCACATAAGATAACTTTAACCGATAAGGTTCTTGGCGATAGCGAATTGACAATTCCTCATAAACATCTGGCATTTGTAAACGATTTTGTTCCAGAGATTCTAACAACTCTGGCAGAACATCGCACCAGTGCAAAGACAAACTTAAACGATTAATTAATTTGTCTACCGAGCCAATGTATTTCTCCAAAACTAAATGCCTTTGGTAACAAGCTGTTTGCCAACTAACTGCGGGGGTAACAAAGGGATTCCCATCTCTATCTGACCCTACCCAAGAACCAAATTTACAAAAATTAGGTTTTGGAGGACGCAGATCTCTCCACACACTTTTTAGCCCATTTTCTAACCTGTGATAAAGTTGGGGAATTGCTTCAAACAAAACTTCTTGGAAGTAGTGCAAAGCATAATCTACTTCATCCAAAACTGAAGGTTTAAACTGATGCAATTCATCAGTTCGCCACCACAGACGAATTTCTTCTGTTAACTCTTCTTTGAGTAACTTACCTTCCCAAGAATTTTCCGCTTCTTCGCTCAGCGTACTTCCTTCTTCTAAATCATCAAGTTCTTGAAGAATTTTGGCAATGTGGCGCTGTTTATCTCTAATTGTATGCCGGACAATTTCGGTTGGGTGGGCGGTAAATACTAACCGAATATCCAAATTGTCAATTAATTTTTGGACAGCTTGAGGCGGCATATTCAATTTTCGCAAGTAAGGAAACAACCATTGAAAAGTTCCCTTTTCCTTGCGTGACCAATTTGCTGCTTGCCAACTTTTTTCTAACGAATCAGACCCGGGAATAGTTTCTTTAGATTCGGCATCTAATTTAGTAAATGCTTGCAGTGCGGGATCGGGAACTTCTTGCTTAAACGACATTCGTAAAGCTTGTTGTTGCGCCCTTTGGTCGTAGTGCTGTTCCACAATATTAATTAATTGGAAATAAAGGGCAAAAGCACGCGCTGCGCGGATGGCATCATTGATTTCTAAATTTTGAATGATCCGAAAAACTTCCTCTTCTTGAAGACTGTCGCCAGTTGCTTGCCCTTCTTCTGAACATAGCGATCGCAAATAATTACACAAATCTACTAGTTCTTGACCGCATTCTGTGCGGAGAACGTATTCCCATAAGTCCTCTACGACTTTAAGACGATGTCGCAAAAATAGGTCTGATGGGGAAGCGAGATGAACTGCCTGATCGGATTGAAGTGTAGGACTCATAGGTGTTGTTCTTTACTATCCAAGCAATAATAACCAACAAATTTTACGAGGCTTATTGGGCTAGATTAGTACCAAATTCAACCAATCCAGCCTGCCTTAGTGTAAGAAGGCTTCCCAGCTTCAAGGCAGAAGGCTTTTATGTTCAGCTTTTACCTTTTTCAACTCAGTCGTTGTTTCTGCGGTGTTGCCCTGGAAAATCTTTTCTACAATTGTCTTATTCTTTGATCTTTTGTAATTCGCGTCACATATTTAGTTGCCCGGTATGGGGAAATCCTACAGATTTTTGTTTCCACTGCACAAGTCTTAATCTCCTTGAGATTCAACTTTGGGAAATTGCAGCACTGGCAAGCGATCGCCGCGAAATACTTCTTCGCTTGCTTCCCCTAGTGCTTGGAGAAACTTTAGTGAAGCCTTTCCACATAATACACCTAGAAGTAAAGGGGCTGTAGCCAAACTGACTATTATTTCCACCGGAAAGGTTGATAAAGGGGTTGGGGATGTTGGTGTTTCTGGCTGGTTGATGCTATTAGTGTTCATCTTGTACCTCGATAGTATAACTAAATAAGGCAGTGTTTCTTCTCCTGAGTCCTCTTTTTCGAGAAACTGTAAAATTGATTACTTTTTTTTGGAGGAGGCAGAGCAACTACTTATTCATTATTGTGAGACAGATTTGCCATTGGGAGATCCAAAAATCCCGATTAAATGATTGTATTTTGACCGGAGCAGGATATAATGCCACTCGTAATTTGATTTAGCGAGAAACCTGGGTCGGCATTCAAAAAAGTAAGGTTAGACCTCTGTTTCTTCCTCAGTCTTTATTAAGCGCCCTAATGTTGAACATAGAGCAACGCCAAATTACATCTGACCCAATCAACCTGACTCAGTGGGTTGAAAGAGAGCTAGTACTTGCACAGATGCAGGTACGAGTCCGGGTACGGGAGAATACTCTGCATATTCTCTGGGAAGGTCAAGATTGTCCCAACAAGCAAAACGCCATCGAGCGAGTGACACAAGCTCTGGAAGCTACTAAACTAGAAGACTTGTTGGGTGGGGAACATCTGCCAATTAACCGGGTGTTTCTTTACGGTCGGGTGTTGGGTGAAAAACGACCAAATTGGACAGAACAACTAGATATTCAACAGTTGCTCACACCAATAGCAACCAATTCTGGAGAAGCCCTACCAGTTAAGAAGAGTCAAGAGTTAGCGATGAAATCAAGCAGTGAGGGAACAGCTTCAAAAACGGTTAGTGCCCAGGTAGTTGGTGATAGTGAGTATTGGGAAAGTCAGGCGCGTCAAGGTAATCCAGAAGCGATCGCTCATTATTTAACTAAGCTTCTGAGTCATCTGGGAGTGACGGTGAAAGTAGCTACCAAAATCCTCCCGGTGAAGACAAAAAGTAGCCACCGGGAAAATCCTTTTAAAAGTCAAGATTTAGGGACACCGAAGCAGCGGTTATGGGTATTCTGCGAAAGTGGTTACAGTCCCGATCCTTCCTTGTTAGCTGCACCCGTAGCGCAACAATTACGGGAGTTAAAGTTGGAAGGTTTCCAAGATGCAGTAATTCTCAGTCAGGTGACAGGGGAAGAGTCTCCTGATTGGATGCTACGGGTGGATTTAACGCCGCCAGAAGAGATGCTGCGGGAGTGGGCGCAGTGGGGGGATGAGGCAGCGATCGAACGCTTGCTCAACCGCCCGCAAGATCATGGTATGGAAATTTCGGTGGTGATTAAGGAGTCAACACTACATATTTCCTGCACTACGCCGAACAGGGAAAGAATTAAGCAATTGCACCTGGGAGATTACAATATTCGCCCAGATATTGTGCCAAATAAGCATAAGGCGATCGCAAATCTCACCCCAATGTTAAGAAGCTTAGCTCCCCAAGGGTTGAAAGCAGCGATTATTTATGGTCACGAACATTTAGACGAAACCCCAGTTTGGGTAGAATGGTTAGATTTACCAGGGAATAATCATCCCCAATTAGCGCAGTCTACTCGCTCCCTAGCAGCGAATGGCGATGAAGAAGCTTTGGAATTTTTGCTCGGACAATTATTAAATACAGATATTGATTGGCGCTTAGCAACAGGCGGAATTCGCATTCAAGTGCGGCGGCGGGAAGATTTGCTGTATGTGATGACTGATGCGCTAGTTTGTCCGCTGCAACAGCAAGTGAGTTCGCCCGTGATTCAGTTGATCGGTGAACTGCAAATTCCGGGGATTGCTGGGGTAAGAGTTTACGGTCGGCGATCGGGGGAAAAACAACCAAGTTGGACTTTCGGAAAAGATTTTGCGGCTCGCGGTGTAGTAGTTCCAGAAACTGCCCCAGACTTTGCAACTACCGAACATTTTGTCACCGAAGAAATTGACTCGGAACCAGAAGATTCGGGTTTAAAAAGTGCGGCTCCCAATATAGAAGATATACCATCTGGTTGGCTAGAAACGCAAGTTGAAAAAGTTCAAGAGGGAGTTAATAAATTTGGGCAATCTTGCTATGGGGTGTTGACGCGATCGCAAATTTGCACCCCCAGCGAAACCAAACAAAATTTCTTAGCTTTACCAGGAAATGCTAATTACAGCGGCGCAAGAGTAGCTTTAGTTTGGGGCGCTTTGGGCATTATGTTGGCTTTAAGTACAGATTTAATTGTCGGTAGTGTACTGAAAATTCCTGACAGTCCCCAAGAAAATTCTGCGGTGTTAAATGATGCCGCTTTCCGAGAAAGATATGAAAATCTCACCCCGGAACAACAAGCAGCAGCAAACAGAGAATTAGTTCAGGAAAATACCACCCAAAACCGAAGATCTCGCCAGGGAAAACGCCGCCTACCAGAAAATATTTTTGATACCACTGGATTTACAAAACCAGGAAATACTGAAGTAAGGGTAGACCCAACCGGGGAAAATGTTACCTTAAGTGTGAAACAGCCAGATTTTCCCAGTTTTGACAACGATCAGTTTGATGAAAAGCTGGCAATTTACCAAAAGCAAGTCCAGAAACAAGGCCCACCTGATATATTAATTATCGGCAGTTCTCGCGCTATGCGTGGTATCGATCCGGCAATTTTGCAAAAAGCTTTAGCAGAGCAAGGTTACGGCCAAGTTAAAATTTTCAACTTCGGAATTAATGGCGCAACGGCTCAAATTGCTGACCTATTAGTTCGCCGGATTCTCACCCCAGAACAAATGCCAAAATTGATTATTTGGGCAGATGGTGCAAGGGCTGTCAATAGCGGGAGATTTGATTTAACTTATAGCAAACTGGCAGCATCTCCAGGTTACAAAGAAGTAGCAACAGGGACATTTCATAAACCAAAAAATTTAGATAATCAAACTCCAGAAAAGCAGTCAGAAACTCCACCAATAGTGGCGGAATTATCAGGAAATATCGGGGAAATAAAAGCCCAAGATGTTGATAATGTGTTAAATCAAAAATTAGGTGAGATTTCCGCAAGTTATGAAGAACGCGATCGCTTAAATGCCAAATTACGCGATTGGTTTGCCAAGACTTTTGGGGAACCAGAAAAACCGGAGAAAGTGCGATCGGAAAATCAACAAATAGAAGAACGTCCCCTAAATTGGGATGGTTTCTTACCAATTTCTCTCCGCTTCGATCCTGAAACCTACTACGAAAAACACGCCAAAGTCAAAGGAGATTATGATACTGACTACAAAGATTTTTATTTAGGAGGGCCACAAAACGCCGCCTTAGAATCTTTAGTGCAGTATACTCAATCCCGGCAAATTCCCCTCGTTTTCATTAATTTACCCCTAACTAGAGAATACTTAGATGCCCACAGGCGACAATACGAAAAAGAATTTGAAATGTATATGTTGCGCCTTTCCTTAAGAAAAGGATTCGTGTTCCGCAATTGGAATCAATTATGGCCGAGAAAAAATGAATATTTCTCAGATCCCAGTCACCTAAACCGCTACGGTGCTGCTGCTGTAGCTAAAAGACTAGCACAAGATCCCCTGATTCCTTGGCCCAAAAATAACGGGGAAGTGGGGAGATAGAGAGATGGGGGGATGGGGAGATGGGGGGATGGGGAGATGGGGAGAATCTGGGGGTTGGGGGTTGGGGTGTGGGGTGTAGCGGAATATGTCTTCTTCCCCAAACCCTACACCCTTTCCCCCATCCCCTAACCCCTACCCCCTAACCCCTAACCCCGCCCTAGTCCCCAACTACCAACTACTAACTACCAACTAGCAAGAATGACATTTGTTTCCCTGTTATATGGCGTATTCTTATTAGCTGTCCTGGCAATTTACTGGTTAATTCAAAGTCAGTGGTTGCGGTTATGGATACTTTTGTTAGCCAGCGTAATCTTCTATGCTTCGATCCAAATTTATTACATTCCGCTACTTTTTGCCCTGACATTGTTTAACTTTCGTCTGGGATTAATCTTAGGTAAACGATCGCTATTAAGGTTAAATTCTAAAGATTGGCGAATGTCTAATCAAGAATGGCAAACAGTACAAGAAAACTGGAATAAGAAACGCTTGCGCTTTTTATGGCTAGGGATTTTCTTGAATGTTGTCTTACTGTTTGGCTTTAAGTATATACCGTTCTTTTTAAATTCGATCGCATATCTATTTAACTTACCAGTAATCAAAGAACAAGCAACTTGGCTGAATCTACAACTAATTGCCCCCTTGGGAATTTCCTTCTTCTGTTTTGAATGTATCGCTTATTTAATTGATGTTTATCGCGGTGCGCCAGCTACCGGAAACTTCCTCAAATTTTCTACCTATAAACTGTTCTTTCCTAAATTAATTTCTGGGCCAATTACCCGATATCATCACTTAGCAGCGCAACTAAATACCCTGCGATTTCCTAGCACCAATCAAATAGTAGAAGGACTTTGGTTAATCGCTTGTGGGGCAGTGAAAAAAGCCTTAATAGCCGATCGAATCGGCATTTTAGTCGGAGTCAGCTTTGATAATTTAGAACGTGCTGGTAGCGGAGATTTGTGGTTAGCGACCTTTGCTTATGGTTTACAACTGTACCTCGATTTTAGTGGCTATGTTGATATTGCCTTGGGTACAGCTTTGTTAATGGGATTAAACTTACCGCCAAATTTTGATTTTCCCTATTTTACTACTAGCATTGCTGAATTTTGGCGACGTTGGCATATTACATTAGGAGATTGGTTGCGGAATTATCTTTACTTTCCCCTGGGCGGTTCTCGACAAGGTTTAAAACGCACCTGTTTAAACTTATTAATTGTCATGTTAATTGCCGGAATTTGGCATGGTGCAGCTTGGGGTTTTGTAGTTTGGGGTGCATATCACGGCATCGCTTTAGTAGTTCACCGCTTAACAGAAACTCTATCTGATAATGTTTCAATCCTGAAAAAATGGTGGCAAACTATTCCCGGTATCCTGGTAGCTTGGGCGATTACGCAATTAATGGTATTTACTTCTTGGATCTTTTTCCGATTGCCTAATTTAAGAGATGCGACTTGGGTATTTACTCATTTGTGGGGACACAATGCTGATATTCAGTTTGCCCAAAAGGTATACTTAGAAGCGATCGGACTCCAAAGAGGAGAAATCGCCTTATTACTTTGGGCAATAGTCGGCATCATGGCAATAATTTTCGCCCTACATCGCGGTTTAAAGCTACAACTAAATTGGCCGATCAAAATTATGTTAGTACCCCTGAGTTTGTACGCAGTTTGGATGTTAGCCCCCAAACAAGGTCTACCTTATATCTACTTTGACTTCTAAACTTGTTAGCATTTGAATGCTGAGGCGAAAATCCTGATTCAGTACTCAGCATTCATAACTGAAAATGGTATATACACGCCCTTTAGCTCGTTTGATTGAACAATTACAACGTTTACCAGGAGTTGGCCCAAAAACGGCGCAACGCTTGGCTTTACATATTTTGAAACGGTCCGAAGATGAAGTACAAGCACTTGCCCAAGCTTTAATCGAAGCTAAACAGCAAGTAGGTTTATGTTCCGTTTGTTTTCACCTATCAGCTGAACCAGTTTGCGAAATTTGCCGCAATCAAAACCGGGATAACCATACTATTTGTGTAGTCGCTGATTCTCGCGATGTCATTGCTTTAGAAAAAACGCGAGAATTTAGCGGCAAATATCACGTTTTAGGTGGTGTAATTTCCCCGATGGATGGCATTGGACCCGAACAATTAAATGTTTCCCCATTAGTCAGAAGGGTAAGTCAGCAAAAGCCAAAAGAAGTAATTTTAGCAATTACTCCTAGCGTAGAAGGTGAGACAACTACTCTTTATGTCGGTCAATTATTAAAACCTTTCACCAAAGTAACGCGAATTGCTTTTGGTTTACCAGTAGGTGGAGATTTAGAATATGCCGATGAAGTAACATTAGCCCGTGCTTTGGAGGGCAGAAGAGAGATAGATTAGGGGTATTAGTAATGGGAAAAGAAGGGATTTTTGGGATTTTATCCCATCTCCAAATCCCATTAAGTAGGTAGATATAAATAAAATGAAAATTAAGGCGGGCAGGATGCCCACCCCACAAGAGTTACAGCTTTCTTGTGGGGTGGGCATCCTGCCCGCCCCATCCGAATCTAACTATTATCACTTTATTTATTTACACCTACTTACTTGCTAATTATCTTGCTGTTTAGAATGTTCCATGCGAAATACATTGGAAAATAAATTAGCCAAAATTTGCTTACCCTCCAACGTTACGTCGAGAAATTCCAAAGCTGGTTCAATATAAGGGTAAACTACTCCCCAATAAAATTTGGGATAGTTTTTGCGTAAGTCATTGGGGTTTTTATAACCCAAAGTTTTATTAGTTCCTGTTTCTTCAAATTCATAAAACAAAGCACTAATTTTTTGTAAATAGCGGGGGTCACTTAATTGACCAATTAAATCCCCGGCACGCACTAAGCCAGGATATTCCTTGGTATCCTGGTGGTCTTTATCATTTGGTACGGGAAAACGAGTTAATTCAATATTCTTTTTGATGATATTGGCATCAATAATTCTGTGACCGCCAAAACGTTCTTGAATAAATAATTTACCTCGGTCTACGTGATAGTTATTCAGGCTGGCATCAGTACAACCAAAGGGTAGTGTAATCATCAAATCATCGATACCTGTAGCATATTTTCTTTCCGATGGTTTGTCAGTTCTGCACACGCCTTTGACAAATCCGATATCATGACATAAAAGAGAAATGATACAATGTAACCAATCTTCACAAGTTACTCCACCTTCACGAATATGCTTACCCCAAAGAATTTCCTGTCCCACTAAGGTGACATAGATTGTGTGCTCAACATTGTGGTAGAGAGCGTCGCTGTTGGCAATATTTTCTAGCGCCATGTTAGCCGCCCAGCCGATAATGTCGGCGTAGTCCGGTTTCAAACCTCCGTAATTGCGACGGTAGCCCGCTTGTATGTTTTCTACGAAACCATCGATCATGTATTTTGTAGGATTGTACATTAGTTCCCCCCCCCGGAAATATTTTCAATTGGTTGTTTGGGTAAGTATTGGCCTGCTTTATTAGTATTTTGATAGACTGTCCCTGGGAAAACTGCGTTAGTATTATCTGTTTTGTCTTAGAGTTCAAAATAAACCATTAATAGGCTTTAATAGTAGTTATAGCAATATTTTAAGCAATAGCAAACCAGAAAAGTCCATGTATAGAAAAATTCAGGATCTATTTAATTTTTGATGGTTTAGCAAAAGTCTGTGCGATTAAATTACTTGATTCAGAATTTTTCAGGAAACCTCTGTAAAGCTCAGTAATTTAAGGTTTATGGACAATAATTCTAAATTTTTGTTATACTAATCCTGATTGCTCAGGGTGAATTAAGATTAGAGAATTTTAACCAGGCAGCAGCAATAGGAAATAAGTTGATTATATGGAAGTTGAGCAAGCTTTGGAATTTGTAGATAAGTTAGTCTATGATGATGCGGGAAAGTATTTGAGTGATTTAGAAAGAAAGGTATTTATTGGTTCTTGGTCGGGACTGACTTACGAAAAGATTCATCCTGAAAATCCTGAATATGTGGAAAAGGATGTTGCTTATAGGCTATGGAGAAAGTTATCTCAAGTATTAGGTGAAGAAGTTAAGAAAAAAACTTTACAAGGTGCAATAACCAGAGCATATAAAGCTAAAAATTCCCAATTAGACAGGACAGGTACCAGCAAGACTTTTTTTATTAGCTATCATCATCAGCAACCGGATACTAGTTTAGCTACGGAGTTAGAGCGATCGATCGCCCAATTAGGCGGACAATCATACAAGTTTCCTCTAAATTTTAACAATGGGGTAGTCGGAAATTCTCATTCATATCAAGCCCAGGCAGATTGGGTGGCTGATATTAATCAGAAATTACAGCAATCAGATTATTTTTTGCTGCTGTTATCTCCCGAATCTGCGGTAAGTGAAATGGTGATTGAAATTTTACGACGGGTGCGGGAGTTGCGCGATCGCCAACGAAATCATCAGTTAACATTATTAACTATTCGGGTAAATTGTCCAGCTAATACTATTCTAAATCATGATTTACGTGGCTATTTAGCAGAAGTACGACAACGGGAGTGGAATTCCCCTAATGATACGCCTTGTTTACTCGAAGAAATCAGTAATTTATTATCAGGAAAAGAAGTCACATGGGATAAATCTACACCTCCATATACTGACGAGGTTACGCCTGCAATTCCTTTACCAGTAGCAGACCCAGAAATACCCAGCGGACAAGTGCGCCTAGCTTCAGCTTTTTATGTGGAAAGAGTTCCTTGTGAAAATCAGTGCTACTCAGCTATTTCTCAACCGGGGGCGTTAATTCGGATTAAAGCACCCAGACAGATGGGCAAAACATCTTTAATGGCGAGGCTTTTGTATCATGCAGAAGAAAAATTAAGTTACCGGACAGTTCCTTTGAGTTTTCAGTTAGCAGATACAGAAATTTTTACGGATTTAAATCAGCTTTTGAGATGGTTTTGTGCGATTATTTCGCGCAAATTAGGTTTAGCTTCTCAACTAGATAAATTTTGGAGTGATACCTACGGAAGTAAGGACAATTGCACAATTTATTTTGAAGAATATCTGTTACCAGCAGCAGATAATGCGTTAGTTTTAGGTTTGGATGAAGTCGATCGCATTTTCCAATACCCGAAAATTGCTGATGATTTTTTTGGCTTGCTACGTGCTTGGTTTGAGGAAGCGGGATATGGCAGTGGTGATAGTAATCTTTGGGGAAAATTGCGGTTAGTGGTAGTACATTCCACTGAAGTTTATATACCTTTAAATGTTAACCAATCACCGTTTAATGTGGGGTTGCCCATTGAATTGCCGGAGTTTAATTTTAATCAGGTACAGGTTTTAATCGAGCGACATCACTTAAATTGGCAAACCAGTAAGATTGAGCAATTAATGGCTTTAGTAGGGGGACATCCTTATTTAATTAGATTAGCACTTTATCGAATTTCTCAAAAGGAAATTACCTTAGAAAAACTTTTAGAAACTGCGCCTACAGAGGCGGGTCTTTATAATGACCATTTGCGGAGACATTTATGGAGTTTGCAACAGCATCCAGAATTAGCAGATGCTTTTGCTCAAGTAGTGACGGCGGACACAGCGATAGAATTGGAATCTGTGCCAGCATTTAAATTACATAGTATGGGATTGGTGAAATTTCAGGGTAATCAAGTAATTCCGCGATTTAATTTGTACAAATTTTATTTTCGCGATCGCCTATGAACAAGCAATTAAGTATTGACCAATAGCGAGAGAATCATCAAAAAAAGTTTCTTCCATTCTGCCTTCTTGCACTAGCGGTGTTCTCTACTGATTAATAAATAATAATGATTACCACAGGAAACTCAACCTACACTTATAAAGTTGGCGGACATTTACCTTTAGATGCACCTAGCTATGTTGTACGACAAGCAGATCGAGAACTTTATGAAGGTTTAAAAGCTGGTGAGTTCTGTTATGTTTTGAATTCCCGACAGATGGGGAAAACTAGCTTGAGAGTGCGAACAATGCACAGATTACAAGTTAAAGGTTTCGCCTGTGCAGCAATTGATTTAAATAAAATTGGTAGTCAGGATATTACGCCGGATCAATGGTATGCGGGAATCATGCGACGGCTATTAACCAGCTTTCAATTAGTAGAAAAAATTAATTTACAATGTTGGTTGCGCGATCGCGCTTTTCTCACACCTGTACATCGATTAAGCGAATTTATCGAAGAAGTACTTTTAGAATCAGTTAATCAAAAAATTATTATTTTTATTGACGAGATTGATAGCGTTCTTAACCTCAACTTTCCCACCGATAATTTTTTTGCTTATATTCGTTCTTGCAATGAACCTGACAACCGAATTACTTTTGCTTTAATGGGGGTAGCAACTCCCTCCGATTTAATTCAAGACAAGAAAACTACACCTTTTAATATTGGACGTGCTATTGAATTAAATGGGTTTAAACTAGAGGAAATTGGCTCTTTAGTGGCAGGTTTAGCCAATAAAGTACGTCACCCTCAAGTTATATTAAAAGCTGTGTTAGATTGGACGGGCGGACAACCATTTCTCACCCAAAAATTGTGTAATTTAATTTATAGTTTAGAAGCTGATATTCCCACAGGTCAAGAAGAAAAATTTGTAGAAAACTTGGTGCGATCGCGTTTAATTGAAAATTGGGAAGCCGGAGATGAACCACCACATTTAAGAACGATTAGAGATCGGTTACTGACAATTAGTAAAAGATCGCGATCGCTACTAAACATTTATCAAAAAGTTTTGCGGTCAGAAGAAGTTATAGCCGATGAAAGTACAGAACAAATAGAATTGCGTCTTTCCGGTTTAGTAGTTAAACAACAAGGAAAATTAAAAATTTGTAACCGCATCTATCGAGAGATATTTCACCACATTTGGGTTAGCAAAGCTTTAGCTGAATTGCAGGCAGATTTTTTGCAGGTTATTGAAGCTCAAGAGCAAAAATTACTTTCTATGTTAGATGCAATGGAAGGCAAAGCTTTTGACTTTATTTTGAAAGAAATAATCGGTTCAATCACCAAGAAATTAGGTGAATTGATGAATGCTGAACGCACGAGAATTTTTTTCATTGATGAAGAAAATCAAGAACTTTGGTCAATTACTGCTACAGATAGGTATGGGCAGCAACCAGAATTAGAAATAAATGTTAATCAACAAAGTGAAAGTATAGTTAGTAACTTCAAAAAACTGATTAATCAGCCCTTTAAGTTTGGCAATGGAAATATTAATTTATTTACAGATGTTGGCAGAGAAAAAACTTACTATCCCATATACAATAGGTTAGTTATACCACTGTTCAATGAACAGAAAGATGTAGTTACAGTTATTCAATTAATTAATAAGCTTAAACCCCATAATAATCCCCGCACCTCATTATCAGAAAGAATCGATCGCCAAGGTTTTACTGAAATAGATGAAAAACAATTTGCTGAATATGCCCCAAAAATTCGCCAAATTCTGCAAAAGTGCCAATTATTTTATAAACAAACTCAAAAAGTCCAAGCATTAAAAGCCTTAACAGAAGCTACAGTATCTCTTTCTCAAAGTAGTTTAGACTCAGAAGCTACTTTAACTAGAGTTATGGAAGAGGCAAAAAAATTGATGAATGCCGATCGCAGTACCCTTTGGCTTTTAGATCCAGAAAAAAATGAACTTTGGACAAAAATTCCCTTTGAAAATGGCGAAATTAAAGAAATTAGAGTGCAGGTTGGACAAGGTTTTGCTGGGAAAGTTGCTCAAACAACCCAACCTTTAAATATTCCTTTCGATCTTTACAAACACCCCGATTCGGCAACCGCCAAAAACACAGATCAAAAAACTGGATATCGCACTTGTAGTTTATTATGTATGCCAGTTTTTAGCCCTGATGGAGAATTACTTGGTGTCACTCAATTAGTTAACAAAAAAAGATTGGGTGATTTTCCTAAATATAACCCAAATGATTGGCCTAAAGCACCAGAATGTTTTCAAGCTAGCTTCGATTCTCAAGATCAAAAATCGATGAAAACATTTAACGAACAAGCTGGCGTAGCACTGCATAATGCCAAGAAATTTGAGGCGTTAAAACAAGAATTAAAAAATCAACCCAATAACGTGGTGACGCAAGCTTTAGCGGTACTCACTAGCGTTATGGATATTCAAGGTTGTGATGAAATTATCGATTCAATTTTACGCAGAATTACCTTAAAAATGGGTAGATCGTTAAATGCCGATCGCACCAGCATCTTCTTATTAGATGAAGAAAGGAATGAATTTTGGTCAATTGTTGCTGAATCAGACAGTGATGAATTTCTCGAAATTCGCATTCCCACAAATAAAGGTATTCTCGGTGAAGTAGCAGCCTCGAAAAAAATTATTAATATTACCTTTGATTTTTATGACGATCCTCGCTCAACTACAGCAAAGGAACAAGACAGAAAGAATAACTATCGTACTTATACAATGTTAACTTCTCCGCTATTAAATGAGCAGGGAAATTTAGTAGCAGTGGTGCAATTACTCAACAAATTAAAACCGGGAGTTTCTCAAAGTAAGCCTTTAGCAGAAAAGATCGATCGACTTGGTTTTACTACTGCTGATGAACAACGTTTGCTGAAGGATGCCCAAGAAATTAAAATAGTTTTAGAAAGTTTCCGTTCCTATCATAAAACAGCGCGGGGACAAAGAGTAGCAGCGGCTTTAATTGCTGCTACACGCACTGTTAGTAACGGTAGCATGGAGATTAAAGAAATTCTGCAAAGGGTAATGGAAGAAGCGAAAAAACTTACCCATGCCGATCGCAGTACCCTCTGGTTATTAGATAATGATGAACGAGAATTATGGACAGAAATTCTCTTTGATGATGGTTCATTTAAAGAAATCAAAATTAAAGTTGGACAAGGTTACGCTGGTAAAGTTGCCGCCAGCAAAAAACTGTTAAATATTCCCTTTGATTTGTACAATCACCCAGACTCAGAAACAGCCAGAAAAACCGATCGACAAACAGGTTATCGCACTTGCAGTTTACTATGTATGCCAGTATTTAACCCTGATGGTGATTTGATTGCTGTCACCCAATTAATTAATAAAAGAAAACACGGAGATTTTTCCGAATTTTCCCTAGCTTACGATCTAGAAGTACCACATCAATTCCAAGCTAGTTTTGATGAAAGTGATGAAAAATATATGCAAATTTTTAATAATCAAGTGGGAGTAACCCTGCAAAATTCTAAGCTTTTGGAAAAATTGAAAGGCTACTTAGCGCCCAATGATTCAGCCAGATCCCCGACTTCTTGAAGAAGTCGGGGATCTATGTAGCCACTTACTGCGGAATGCGACTCATAATTCTTTTTTGACGTTCAGCAGCTTTATCATCATTTTCTGGTTCAGAATGAAGCGGAACTGTGGCAATAATATCGGAAAAATGATTAATATCTTGTTCAATTCCTGCTACATTAGCATCATAATCAGGATTTGCCGGATCGGAACTAACTTCAGAGTCAAGAAAACCAGAATCCTCAAAATTTTCGACTGATTTATTTGAATTTAATGTCATTCTCTTGTCTCCATTTAAATGCACAAATTACCATCAATACTGTTCAGTTAAGGCAGTTTAAGGCTGAGAAAAGTAGAGTTTGGTCAAGCTACACAATTGGAATAAAATTGCTCAGGTGTTAATTTTAAAAGCTAACTTGATTATATAACTATCTGTAGCAAAGTTCTCTGATTTAGCGATCGCAAGCAAAATTGGAGAAAATCTTAAATTAAATATTAAATTAATAAAAATAAGCCTAGCAGCGTCCCATGACTACTAGACTTAGGAAAATACCTATTTAACAAAGGCTACTATTTTAATTTCTGCTTAATAAAAGTCATAATTTGAGCCAGTTGTTTCTTCAAACCTTCTACCTCAGCATTCAACTTAGCAATTTGCTGTTTCAAAGCTTGAATTTCCCCTGCACTTGCACCATCGCCAGCTATTGGGGGTGCTGGAGGTGTTACTGGGGGTACTGGTGTAGGGGGTACTACGTCTGTTCTGAGCTTTGCCTTATCGAATGAACTTTTTAAAGCCGCCATTAGTTGCTTTTGATCGAACGGCTTAACAAGAAACTCAATAAATTGGAAAGAAGCATCGGGAATTTTTGATGTTACTTCTTCCTTACGCCCTGACATTACTACTAAGGGAATCTTGCGAAGTTTTGGTTGTTTTTCCAACTCTTGATAAACATCCCAGCCACTCATTTTCGGCAAGATGAAATCTAACATAATCCAATTCGGGTTTTCCTTCTTGGCGAGATTGAGCCCTTCTACACCATCTTTGGCTTCTACAATCTCAAACTTACCAGCAGGTAACATATCTTTTACCGTTTTACGGATCACTCCGCTGTCATCAATAACTAAGATTTTGTTTGGCACGACCAATTCCTCTAATAGGGACTATATTACGCTTGATTGAAGTTGCCTCTTAATCATAATGCTAGTTTAGCCAAAGCTCTACAATGTGCATCATGCTATTTATTAAGAGTTCTGTTAACCTCTTTAACATATAATTACTCCAATTATCATGTCTTCTGAAACTAACCCAACAGTTATATCTGGTTTTGTCAATTCGCAAATGCGCCAGGAAATTGAAGCCATGCCTCCTTGGTTAAGACAGCGAGGCATTGGCAAAGCAAGTGAAATTTCCACAGTACAACGAATCATTAAACAAAGACAGATTCATACTATTTGTGAAGAAGGGCGTTGTCCGAACCGAGGTGAGTGCTATTCGCAAAAAACCGCAACTTTTCTATTGATGGGACCGACTTGCACTAGGGCTTGCGCCTTTTGCCAGGTAGACAAAGGACACGCACCCATGCCCCTTGACCCCGATGAACCGCAAAAAGTTGCCGAGTCAGTCCAATTGTTAGGGTTGCGTTATGTGGTGCTGACTTCTGTTGCCAGAGATGATTTGCCCGATGGGGGTGCAGGTTGGTTTGTGGCAACAATGGAAGCGATTCGCCAACTCAACCGGGAAACCCAAATTGAAGTATTAACCCCTGATTTCTGGGGAGGACTCTTGGGACAAGGGGACAAGGGGACAAGGGGACAAGGGGAAGAGGAAAGTGTTTTAGATCCGGGCAACTTGGGAGTAAAAATCTCGCTGGAAGAAAAGCAATATCAGCGCATTGCCACTGTAGTCAAGGCAAAACCCGCTTGTTATAACCACAATATTGAGACAGTGCGACGGTTGCAAAACCCAGTGCGTCGGGGGGCAAAATACGATCGCAGCCTAAACGTTCTCAGAATCGTTAAAAATCTTGACCCAAACATCCCGACAAAATCAGGATTAATGTTGGGGCATGGGGAAACCGAAGCAGAAATCATCGAAGCAATGAAAGATTTAAGGGCAGTGGGTTGCGATCGCATCACTCTCGGTCAATATCTCCGCCCCTCCCTAGAACACCTACCAGTGCAGAAATACTGGACACCCGAAGAGTTCGAGCGACTGGGTGCGATCGCTCATGAACTCGGCTTTTCCCACGTCCGTTCCGGCCCCTTGGTGCGGAGTTCCTACCACGCTTTTGAGTAGGCAGAGGACTCTTGGGACAAGGGGACAAGGAGAAGTTAATTAACTCAAAACTAAAACTTTCTCCTCTGCCCCCCTGCATTTGTTAAGAGACGAAAAGATTTATATCGGTTTGTACCAAAGGGTAAGGTTCTTTGGTATTCCTTAATAAAAGTCTCATCTTTTAGGAGCTAAACTTTATGGCAACCCCAGCTACCAATCCGACTGGTGCAACTGTACCCAAAACTGGCAAACCACCTTACCCATTTCGTACAGGTTGGGCGCTGTTTCTGTTAGCAGTCAACTTTTTAGTGGCTGCTTATTATTTCCACATCATTGAGTAATCTCGCTTTGTTGAACTCATAAAATCGATCGTCGCTGCTACTCATAACGTGCCTTTGAATAAACCTTGGGGACGAATGAGTAGCACGACGATCATCATTAAGAGTGCTACGCCTAATTTGTATTCGCTACCCAAGAAGGGAACGCTGAGTTCTTGGACTAAACCGATGATTAGAGCACCTGCGATCGCACCATAAGGGTTGCCAATCCCACCCAAGATTACCGAAGCAAACATCGGCAAAATCAAAAACCAGCCCATATTCGGGCGCACAGCGGTAATTAAACCATACATTCCCCCGCCCAAAGCCGTTAAACTCCCAGCAATTACCCAAGTCCAAATTACGACTCGTTCTACATTAATTCCTGTCACACGGGCTAAATCAACATTATCGGCAACTGCCCGCATTGCTTTGCCAATTTTGGTATTTTGCAATAGTAAATGTAACGCCACAATTGCTAAGATTGCCAAAATTACCACTAAGATTCGATAGAAAGCAATTCTAATGCCAAAAAATTCAATTGCGGAAACTACAGGCAAAGCATAAGATTGGTTGCTACCGCCCCAAATAAAAATGATGCCGTTGCGAATAAATAAAGCCAATCCGATCGAGATGATAATGAGGGTTGTGGAAGTGGCACGGCGATCGCGCATTGGCGACCAAATTATTTTTTCTGACAATAACATTGCCGCAACTGTACCGATCGCCCCTAACATCATCGACAGCCAAATATTGATCCCCGCCGCAGTATTAGCTAACCAAGTAAAATAGGCTCCTAATGTCATAAAGTCGCCATGAGCAAAATTGGAAAGTCGTAAAATTCCGTAAGTTAACGTTAATCCAACTGCTGCTAGAGCAATAACGCTACCTACAGCAATTCCATTGACAAATAATTGTGCAGTTTGTTGCAGATCCATAATTTTAGTGAATTACCCTAACAAAAATTTGGCAAGTGCTTATTTATCATGCCTGAAATTGATTAATATTGTACGTTGTTGCGCTTTAGCGCTCTCACAGTAGCGCTAAAGCGCAACAACATACAACAACATACCTAGAGGAGGGCAGTAAGGCACTGAACAAGGAAAAAACTGAAAAAAAAGTTAATTTTCGCTTTTTTCTCTTGACTCTCCGCCTAAGAGGAGACTTTATCATAAAAGTTATGAATTCCTGAAAGCTGAAACAATAGCTTTGGGAGGTTAAAAGATATGTTAATGCCAAACAGATTATTAATTGCTCTTGCCATTGCAGGTATTGGCGCAGCAACCTTAGCCACTAGCCAAGTAACAAATGCTGGTTCACCCTCAACGGATCAAGAAACAAATTCTTCAGTAACAGGTTGTCCCGGAATGATCGGCGGCATGGGGATGGGAATGATGCACTCGATGAGGGTGGAAAATGAAGCTGATTTTCTGGGCCAAATGATTCCCCATCATCAAGAAGCGATCGCCACTGCTAAACTATTAAAAGCCGGAACAAATCGCCCAGAAATGAGAAAATTTGCTGATGATATTATCCGAGTACAAAGTGCAGAAATTCAGCAAATGCAACAATGGTTAAAACAGTGGTATCCGAATCAAAATACCAAAGTAACATATCATCCAATGATGCGAGATTTAACTAAACTCAAAGGAAATGATTTAGATCGAGCATTTTTGGAAGATATGCGATTTCATCACATGGGCGCAGTTATGATGTCTCATCAGCTATTAGGAAATAATTTGGCTAAACACAATGAAGTGAGTAAATTAGCCGAACAAATTAGTATTAGCCAACGTCAAGAAATTCATCAAATGCAATCTTGGCTAAGAACCTGGTTTAATGCTGGTGGTATGGGCATGATGGGTGGAAGAAATGGTCGTTTTGGTGGAGGTTGGATGTAAATTGTAGATCCCCCTAAATCCCCCTTAAAAAGGGGGACTTTGAAATAGTTCCCCCCTTAAAAAGGGGGACTTTGAAATAGTTCCCCCCTTAAAAAGGGGACTTTGAAATCAGTTCCCCCCTTAAAAAGGGGACTTTGAAATAGTTCCCCCCTTAAAAAGGGAGACTTTGAAATCAGTTCCCCCCTTAAAAAGGGGGACTTTGAAATAGTTCCCCCCTTAAAAAGGGGGACTTTGAAATCAGTTCCCCCCTTAAAAAGGGAGACTTTGAGATTAGTTATTCCCTTAAAAAGGGGACTTTGAGATTAGTTCCCCCCTTGGTAAGGGGGGTTAGGGGGGATCTATTAGGGGCGATCTAATCGGTAATCTTGATAACTAGTTGCGTTAATCCTAAATTCTGCGGTTTAGTAAAATAGTAAATAACTGAATATCTCGAACAGGAGTAAAATTTGGACATGGAATTAAAAGTGCCTAGCATGGCTTGTTCTGCTTGTAGCGATACTATTACCAAAGCGATTAAAACAGTCGATCCTAACGCTGTGGTACAAGCCGATCCTAAAACTAAGTTAGTGAATGTAGAAACGGAAAAACCGGAGACAGAAATTCGGGAAGCGATCGCATCTGCTGGCTATCCTGTCACCTAAAAACTAATTCTTACAACGAACTATCACTGTAAAAAAGTACGTTGTTGCGCTTCAGCGCTAATAAGAGCGCTGAAGCGCAAC
>NZ_JBHFNQ010000180.1:0-29235 GCF_041929345.1 Floridaenema aerugineum BLCC-F46 | reverse complement strand
TCTGATTGTGGATGGGGAATGTTTGTCAATTTCTTGGCGTATAAGTTAGAGCGCAAAGGTGCAAAGCTTATCGAAATTGATAGATGGTTTCCTAGCTCTAAACTCTGTTCCAACTGTTATCATCAAGTCTCTGAAATGCCGTTAGATGTTAGGGAATGGACTTGCCCTAATTGCGGCACGAAACATGATAGAGACGGGAACGCATCAACCAACATAAGAGCAGAGGGAATCAGAATTTTACAAACGGATGGAACAGCCGTTTCTGCTAATGGAGGGGAGGTAAGTCCAAAGGGCGGTCGCAAGTCCGTTCTTTGGCACTCCCCTATGAAGTTAGAAGCCCCAACTATACCGTAGGTTAGTTGGGGTAGTTCACTTAGATAAATTTAGGTTTGTTGTACCCACTTGAGTGGGTAGAGCGCTGAAGCGCAACAAGGTACCTAATTGTAGCGCTCAAGCGCAACAACGTACCTAATTTTGGTTGAATTGAATGGAGATTTTGGGTGTCATGGAAAAGGGTGTTCCGGGTGGGGAAAAACTGCCGGAAATGGGTGCAGTGTAGTTGGGAAAGGCGCTGGCAACTAAGGGGATGTGTCGATCGCTAACTGCTAACCCATGCGTCGGATCGTAACCTCGCCAACCTGCTCCCGGCAAGTAAACTTCTACCCAAGCGTGTAAATCTCTTTCTTTTTGATCTAAGTCTCCTTCTTGATAACCACTCACAAATCTTGCCGCTAAACCAACAGCACGACAAACTTCCATAAATAATACCGCAAAGTCTCGACAAGAACCGGATTTTCCTTTCCAAGTAATTCCTGCTGGTAAAGGGTCGCCTGTTTCGCGAATTAAATATTGACAAGTTTCGTAAATTTGTTGATTCAATTTATTTAAAAACGTAGTAGTTTGATGGGAACTAGCAACTAAAATTTCTTGTGCTAATTGGGTTGCTACTGGGTCTATATTTCCCGGATATTGTGTTTGCAAGTAAGGGGAAAGTTGCGCTAATAGCGATGCTGAATAATCAATTGGCAACTTTAAAGCGTCAGGTTCTAAAAGGTAATCAAAGGGATTTTTTCGGAAAGTTTCTACCTCACAACTAACTTCTATTTTCAAAAATTCTGTGGGTTCGTTAAACCAAGCTTGCAATACCACATTGCCTTCCAAATCATTATTATAGCAAGTTCCTGTTGGTTTTGGGTCAATTTCTAAGGAAAATTGATGTACTTTTTGTCCCGCATCATTTCGGGGAATTAATTTAATTGTGTGCGGGGTTAAAGTGACAGCTTGCTGATATTTGTAAGTGGTAGTATGGGCAATGTGGTAAAGCATCCTATCCTGATTCTATTTAAAATTGTTGTTGTAATTCTGCACTGCGAAACTTGGGTTCGGAACTCCTTTCATTAATTGGTTTTAGGGCGAAGAAGGTTTCAAAAATATCGTTGCCTACGCCATAAATTTGTTGCAATAAGTGAGTGAGATATTCATGTAATCCGCTTTGAATTATATCTTCAATAGTCACATAATCTAATTCAGAACGCAAACGACCTAAAGAACGTTCAGCGGCATTTGTCCAATTACCTGAAGAAATTCCTGTGATTTCGTAAAGCGATCGCTCTCCATGAATTATACAAAACCGGATCGATCGGGGAAACTCCCGGTCTAAAATTAAAAAATCTGCAATCCCAAAGGGCGTAATTCGATGTTGTCCACGTTTCCGATACATCTCATAAGCACTCGCAGATCTCAGCAATGCCATCCACTGCAATTCATCCAAAGTACTACCTACATCTTTCACCGAAGGTAGTAACACAAAGTATTTTACATCCAAAATTCGCGCCGTCTTATCTGCACGTTCTAAAAATCTCCCAATTCTGCCAAAATGCCACCCTTCATTGTGACTCATCGTAGCATCAGTCACCCCGGCAAATAAATGGCTAGCCATTTTTACTTCCGAAAAAAACTTCTCAGCATCAAAGCTTTCTTGCTGATGATAAGCATCTTGCACCATGAAGTAAAAAGAGTTGACTTGTTCCCACATTTCCGAAGAAATAATCTCTCGAATTGAACGAGCATTTTCTCTAGCTGCTCGTAAACAAGAAAGAATAGAATTAGGATATTCGCTATCAAATGTGAGAAACTGAATTACACTTTCTGCTGTAGCTTTGCCATATTTTTCTTGAAATTTCGGCAAGTCTCCAGTTATGGTAATTAATGGTTCCCACTGTTGGGTTATACCTGTGGAAGAATCCAAAATCAATTTTAAATTCACATCAATGAATCGGGCAATATTTTCTGCCCTTTCCACATAACGATTTAACCAGTAAATAGCATCAGCAACACGACTTAACATAGTTTGGTATTTGGTAATTGGGACTGGGGATTCGGGTACTGGGTACTGGGGACTGGGGATTGGGTACTGGGGACAAGGGGAATTTAATTCACTCAAAACTCTCCCAACTCTCTCCCTAACTTAAAATTCAAAACTCAAAACTCAAAACTAATTAACAGAGTACCCAAGTATCTTTACTTCCGCCACCTTGGGAGGAGTTAACTACTAAAGATCCTTTTTTCAAAGCGACTCTAGTTAAACCACCGGGATGAACATAGATGTCTTTGCCATATAAAATGTAGGGGCGTAAATCTACGTGACATCCGTTAAAGTCTCGGTCTACAATTGTGGGAACTCTTGATAAGCAAATGGTGGGTTGGGCGATGTAATTTCGGGGGTTTGCTTTGATTTTTTCGGCGAATTCTTGTCTTTGTTCTAGGGTGGATTGAGTGCCGACTAACATTCCGTAACCGCCTGATTCGTTAGCTGCTTTGACGACTAAACTTTCTAGATTCGCTAATACATGATTGAGGTCTTTTTCGCGCCAACAAAGATAGGTGGGAACGTTTTGTAAAATGGGTTCTTCTTGGAGGTAATAACGAATCATTTCTGGGACATAAGCATAGATAACTTTATCATCAGCTACTCCGGTTCCTAGTGCATTGGCGATCGCCACTCTCCCCGCACGATAAACTTCCATTAATCCCGGTACACCTAAAGTAGAATCTCGCCGGAAAGTTAAGGGATCGATAAAGTCATCATCGATGCGTCGATACACCACATCAACTCTTTTTAAACCCTTAGTAGTTCGCATTTGTAAATAACCATCAACGACTACTAAATCCCTTCCTTCCACCAATTCCACACCCATTTGTTGCGCCAAAAAAGAATGCTCAAAATAAGCAGAATTGTAAGTTCCCGGAGTTAACACAACTACCGTTGGATTTGGCAAAGTTTCCGGGGCTAAATTCAACAGAGTATCTAACAAATGACTAGGGTAATCATCCACAGGTCTAATTCCCATTGTCTCGAAAACTTGGGGAAAAGCAGACTTCATTACCCGCCGATTTTCCAAAACATAAGAAATTCCCGAAGGACAACGCAAATTATCTTCTAAAACGTACCATTGTCCATCTTTATCTCTGACTAAATCTGTGCCAGTAATATGACACCAAATTCCCCCAGGCGGTTTTAATCCAATACAAGGTTTCAGCAATCCTTTGGAAGTGGTAATTACTTCAGCAGGAATTACTCCATCACCAATAATTTTTTGCGCGTCGTAAACATCAGCAATAAAGCAATTGAGTGCATAAATCCGTTGCTTCAATCCCGCTTCTAAAAATTGCCATTCCTTAGCGGAAACAATCCGAGGAATTACATCAAAAGGAAAAATCCTTTCCGTACCTTGATTATCACTATAGACATTAAATGTAGCTCCCAATTTAAACAAAGCTTGCTGTGCTACTTCTTGTCTTCGTAAAATCTCATCTGGTGGCAAAGAATTAATCCTTTCTATTAACGGAATCACCTCCGGGCGTGGTTGGTTTTTGGCAATAAATAATTCATCGTAAAAATCCCCTGGTTCGTAATGCTCAAAATTCATAATCTATTCAGTAGTTTGTTGTTAATTTTTAACTGTCCCCGCCTAAAAAGCGTCCTTTTCTTCCCAGTACCCAGTCGTAGGGGCGATTCATGAATCGCCCCTACCCCAGTCCCCTAATATATTGTTGCTGGTTTGCACCACAATTAGTATACAGTAATACATTTTTCTCAGGTAAATGTAACATTTTGCTACTTAATGACTGACCATTTCAGCTTAAGGTCAGAAACGCCAAGATTAGATTATGTTAAAAATGTCTTAGCTTTCTCTAACTGTTGTACCTTGCTGCTTTGGCAATTTAAGGATTTTTCGGAATGACACTGACGCAAGTTTGGGGTGTGCTGTTAATTTTCGTCCTTTGTCCCTTGTTGGGGGGAGTACCCCTAATTGCTTGGATTACTTATGCACTCACTGGACGAAACTTGGCGAGACTAGGGACGGGAAATGTTGGCGTACAAGCAGCTTTTTATCACGGGGGAACTGTTGTTGGCGTTTTGGCGGTGACATCGGAAGCATTTAAGGGAATTATCGCTGTTTTGTTGGCGCGGGTTTTCTTTTCGCCGCAGTCGGAATGGGAGATAATTGCAATAATAGCTTTGGTGTTGGGGCGCTACTGGATTGGTAGAGGTGCGGGAACAACTAATGTAGTTTGGGGTTTTGTTGTTCACGATCCAATAGTTGCTTTGTTAGTCTTTGTGATTGGGGGAATTAGTTTTACTATTATTCGGGAAAGACAGGCGGGAAAACTGAGCATTTTAGTGTTGTTACCCCTGATTGTAATTTTGTTATATCCCCAGGATTATGAGCGAATTATATCTACGATCGCACTTGCTGTATTCATGGGTTGGATTTATCAGAACATACCTGACGATTTAGACCTTCCGACTTCGGAAGTTAGACCTGATTCTCAAAAAGTGTTTCGCTTTTTCCGAGGGGACAGATCGATGATTTCTTTAAACCAAAAACTGAATCCGGCAAAAGTTGGACAAAAAGCTGCCACTTTATCACAATTAAAACGCTGGGGTTATGCGGTTCCTGATGGTTGGGTGTTATTACCAGGAGACGATCCTGAAGTAATAGTTGATTCGCTGCAACCTTCTTTAGAAAAACCTTTGGTTGTGCGTTCTTCTGCTATTGGTGAAGATTCGGAAACTGCTTCGGCGGCAGGACAATATGAGACGATTTTAAATGTTAGCGATCGCACCTCTCTCAGACAAGCAATTATTAGTTGTCAAACTTCTTACGATCGACCAAGCGCAGCGCAATATCGCTTAGACCGAAATTTGCCGGAAGCAGCAATGGCGGTGTTAATTCAAAAACAAGTGCGCGGCGCTTTTTCGGGTGTTGCTTTTAGTCGCGATCCGATCGCGCGATCAGGTAATGATATTATCATCGAAGCTTTACCGGGCGGTGCTTCTCAAGTAGTTTCAGGACAAGTTACCCCAGAACAATATCGCGTCACAATTAGCGATTTAGCAACTGCACAAAACTCGGATTTATCATCGATTCCCGTCCAAGGAGAGGGAGACGTTCCATTAGGATTAATTCGCCAAGTGGCAATTTTAGCTAGAGAATTAGAGAATCGTTATCACGGAATTCCCCAAGATATTGAATGGAGTTACGATGGCGATCGCTTATGGCTCTTACAATCTCGTCCAATTACTACTTTAGCGCCAATTTGGACAAGGAAAATTGCCGCGGAAGTAATTCCCGGATTAATTCGCCCCTTAACTTGGTCGATTAATCGTCCCCTAACTTGTGGCGTTTGGGGTGAAATTTTTACCATAGTTTTGGGCAAAAGATCTCAAGGATTAGACTTTAACGAAACTGCGACTCTGCACTATTCCCGCGCTTACTTTAACGCTTCACTTTTAGGGCTGATTTTTCTCAGAATGGGATTACCGCCTGAAAGTTTGGAGTTTCTGACTAGAGGGGCGAAATTTAGCAAACCGCCTTTAATTTCCACTTTGCGAAATGTGCCAGGTTTACTCAAATTATGGCAAAGGGAAAGAGCTTTGGAGGTGGATTTTGCGCTGGACGATCGCCAACACTTCACCCCTGGTTTAACTAGGTTGAAAAATCCCGAAACTTCCTCTGACTCGCAAGCTTTGTTAAACCGGATAGATTTCATTTTGGCATTACAACGCAAAGCTACTTATTATAGTATCCTTGCGCCTTTAAGTTTCGCCCTCAGAAAAGCAATTTTTCGGGTAACAGATGCCGAATTAAATGCCGGAAAAACGCCGGAAGTTGCTTCTTTACGAACTTTGACTGCACTCGCTGCGATCGCCAGAAAATTACTAATTAATCAAGGCATTAACCCGGAAGAAACTGCCAATATACTCGCCATTTTACCAACAACTGAAGCCGGGAAAGGAGTTTTACAAGAATTTGAGCAAATCTTAGAAAGATATGGTTATTTAAGTGATGTCGCTACAGATATTGCTGTTCCGACTTGGAAAGAAGAACCGAATCATGTCAGAGAAATTTTCGCTCAATTTATTGTTAATCCACCGCCAGCAGTAAGTTTACCAAAAAATCAAAATTGGCAAGGGAAATTAGTGCAACGTCGGTTAAATTTAAAAGGCAGAGTTACGGAAATATACAGTCAATTGTTAGCCGAATTAAGATGGTCTTTCCTAGAATTAGAAAAAATTTGGCTCTCATCAGGTTTACTTAAAGAATCAGGTGATATATTTTTCTTAGAATTGTCTGAAATTGAGCGGATTATTAATGATAAAGACCAAGAGTTAATCAATCAAGTAACTCAGTTGATTGAAAAAAGGCGATCGCAATTGTCCCAACATCAACAATTAGAAACGACACCCTTTGTAGTGTACGGAAATGCACCAGCTATGACGATCCTCAAAACTGCTTCCTTACTACCAACAGAACTTTTACAAGGAATAGGTGCCAGCGCCGGACAAGCAGAAGGAAGAGTCAAAGTGCTGCGAAATTTGCAATCTGTACCCGAAATTAATCGTGAAACTATCCTCGTTGTGCCCTATACTGACTCTGGTTGGGCACCACTTTTAGCTAGAGCGGGTGGACTAATTGCCGAAGTAGGAGGACGTTTATCTCATGGTGCGATCGTCGCTCGTGAATATGGTATCCCAGCAATCATGGATGTTCAAGATGCGACTCGTCTATTAAAAGATGGTCAGCTAGTGCGAATTGACGGTCAACTCGGAACTGTGGAAATCTTATAATTTAGGTTTGTCATTTGTAATTAATCATGGCTAACGATAACATATCTTTGCAAGAAACTCAGCCAATAGTTTCAGTAAATGAGTCAAAAACGGAAACCGAATTAACGGTAAAAGACCCTAATATTTTAAAGCAAGCATTATTAGAAAAAGTCAAAAGTCTAATGAGTGTTCGCGGGGAAATTGCTTTACCCTGTGTGCCAACAATGTTAGATGAATACTTACAATTAGTGAATAATTTACTAAAAACATTAGGGCAGAATTTAACTGGAGAAAATTATGACAATTTAAAACAATTAATCGTTAAAGGGTTAGTAGAAGGATATAAACTTTCGCCCCACGCACGTTTATTAGTGACCTTTTTACCTGCGGAAGAAGCTAAAGGTTTGGCAAGTGGCATTACAATTAATACCAAAGTTTTAGTTGAATCAGTTGCCGATAAGTATCAAAAATGGCCGGAAATTCGCCAAGAACCTTTATTTGGGAGTCATCCTGATGCTAAAGTAATAGCAATTGCTGCCCAAATAGGTGATCCAAAAACTACGACTATTTTAGATATTGGTGCGGGAACAGGTCGCAATACTATTCCATTAGCAAAGTTAGGTCATCCCGTAGATGCGATCGAACTTACACCCGCATTTGTGGAAAAATTAACCGCAGAAGTAAACAACCAAAACTTGCCAGTAAAAGTGTTTCAAGGAGATATCTTAGAACCACTTTTAAGAATGAAGGTAGCACATTATAAATTAGCGATCGCCTCCGAAGTATTATCCCACTTTCGTTACACCGATCAAGTCCGTTTATTCCTCGCCAAAATGTGCGACACTTTACGCAGCGGTGGGCTACTTTTATTCAGCGCCTTTTTAGCAGTTGATGATTATGAACCTGATAACTTTGTTCGAGAAATGTCCGAAGTTTCCTGGTCTTATATGATCACCAGAAAAGAACTAAAAGCAGCAATGGAAGACTTACCATTAGAGCTTATTTCCGATGAATCAGTAATAGAATACGAACAAAAACATTTACCTCCAGAAGCATGGCCCCCAACTACTTGGTATGTCAATTGGGCAATGGGACGCGATTTATTTCCTATTAGTAAAAACCCGCCAATGGAACTACGTTGGATACTTTTAAAAAGAATTTGAGGGATGGTAGAAATGTAGTAAAAATAAAAAACTACTAACTCTTACTCAGTTTTTCATAACACAACAGGACGAAATTAATTCAGAGAAAATATCCTGACGATTCAGATTCGGCAATGAAAAGGTACAAAACAGAGTTGCAGGTATTTTTCAATTGAGATTATGACCAATACACCACCCTCATCGCCATCTTCCTGGGATAGGATCAGAAACTTTTTTAGCCAAAGTAGGCCATTAATTTTGGCTGGCACAGTCGGCGGCCTCATGGTTAGTTTTATAGGAATTACAGTCGATTTAGCTACGTTTTGGAGCTTAGTCTATCCTAAAACTGACCCTAGTAAGTATAAAGAAGGGTGGGTAATCGTCAAAATTAAGGGATGGTCTGAAACATCCTATGACCAAGCCGAAAAATTGGAGGGACCTGGATGGTTCTTGGGAAGATTCTTTGCCCAGAGATTACGGGGAACATCACGACTAACCCCTATGATTTATACAGATTACAAACCCAAGGAAGCTATTATAAATGGTGGATCAAGTGAGGCAGATGATGTTAGTGTCCTTATCAATGTAGACTATGAAGGTGAAGTAAGAGGATGGGCTAATAAAGCAAATAAAAGAAACTCTCAAACATTGCACGCACGTCTCATTCAGGCTTATTCATCACAAGAGCCAGTTTGTATTTTTGTTTATGGAATACGAAATAATCGGACATCAGAATTCTTAAACATTTTACAATTTCAGGAGATCCGAAAAGATTTTGTTAATCAATACAATGCTCTGGCAAAGAACGATGATGCCACAACTGATCGTCAGAGTCAATTAGCCAACTTAGCACTTCGGGCTTGTGGTTCACCAACTCTTTATAGGTAGACAAAAAAGGTTGGGGGGCGACAAGAACCCTCTTGTTTCTTAGCTCGCCTTTCAACACAGATGCTCTTTAGATCCCCGACTTCTTGAAGAAGTCGGGGATCTGGTAGCGATTAAAATAACAAAAAAATCACCGTTTTTCAGGTGATTTTAATTTAATGCAAGAAGGTTTGATTGACTTGGCAAACTTTCTAGATAGATTTTCTATGGGGTGTAATTAGGATTGTAATTAGCATTGTAATTACGAGGACTGCGAGCACCTACAGCTGCTCCACCCATTGATGCTAGTAAACCTAACAATGAACCAAATAGAAATGACCAACCAGCTTTAGCCGCATTACCTGCAATTTCACGAGCTTGTTGAGCAGTTACTCCTGGTGGTTGATTAGGAACTCTGCCAGTTATCCGTGCTTGGTTAATTACTTCGCCAGCGTTAGAAGCAGCAATTCCAAAAGTACCTGCTACTCCATTTGCTATTAGCCAAGAACCAATTGCTAGGGTGGCAGCCCAAAGAATTGCTCCGTTTAAAAGGGCTGTATTTCGATTCATTGGGCCACTAACACGGGCTGCCATCCAACCACCTAAAAATAAGCCAATTAATAAACTAATAATTGACCAAATACCAACGCCAACTCCCACATCGCCTGCATTCGTTCTAGGAGCACCGGAGTTAGCTATACTGCTCAAACCAATCGCTGCACCCAAAGAGCTTAAGACTAATTGAGTTGCTAAGGCAATTAAAATACCTGCAATTATTGGGCCCCATCTGACGCGATCGTGATAATCAACTACTCGATTTGTTACCACAGGCTCCACAACATCAGGTCGATTTCCATAAGCCATAATTTATTCCTCCCTTCATTCCTTTGGATAGAGTTTTAAGCCAGAAAGTATCAGCTAATTTAATTACACTTTAGGCTCATCAATGCTAAAGAATATCTATCAGGGGTAGGAATTGGCTACTCTGTCGAAAGAAGTAGGAAAAAAGCCATAGATTTTCAGGAGCTTGTTAATAGTAATTAACAATACTATTTATCAAACTCCTGAGAATTTAAAAATTTAATTGTGAAGAATTATTCAGCAAACAGGTAAAGTTTATCGCAGTTTAACGGCAGTACCGATCGCTGTAATCAGCAGCAGCGCACCTCTTTGATCGACATTAATTGTACCTGTATCCACTTCCACACCGATCACCCCATTAGCGCCCATACTTTGAGCACGTCTTTGCAGTTCTGCGATCGCCTCCCGCTGTCCTTTCTCAAAAACCTGCTCATAACTGCCAGTACGTCCACCTACAATATCCCGAATTCCCGCAAAAAAATCACGCAAAGCATTAGTGCCATAAACAACTTCAGCTGTTACTATCCCCAAGTAAGCATCAATCTGAGCGCCTTGAATCACATCAGTTGTAGTAATAATCATTCCTCTACCTCTCTAAAAAAAATGATACAATAAAGCGTTTTGGTAGTTGCAATAACTAAAATTAACTCCCTTTCCAGGGTATCAAAATTGCACAATTTCTGGTTCAATATCCCAAAGTGATATCAATACTCTCGCAATGGCAGAATCCCAGGAAAAATCTACAATGCAAAAGCAAAAGCAGAAATACTTGATGGTTAGTCTCTTGCTATTGGGAGGATTAGCAGTAACGACACCGCAATTAGCTTCTTCAAATGAAAACCCCCCAGTTCCAGACAACCAAACTTCCGCAAATAGCGAAGTGGAACGACTGTTGCGTGAAGCCCAGATGTTGCAAAGGACAGGGTTTGTCGATCGCGCATTAGCCACATACCAACAAGCCGCTAAATTAGATGACAGAAATCCCCGCATTTATGCGGCAATGGGATTTATTAATGCGCGAAGGGGAAATTTAAGAGAAGCGATCGATCATTATCGCAAAGCAATTTCCTTAGATAACAAAAACCCAGAATTACACTCAGCACTCGGATTTTGTCTGGGTAATTTAGGCGACAACAAAGGTGCAGCCGAAGCTTACCGACGCGCCACTGAAATAGACAAAAATAATGTCAATGCTTATGTAGGATTAGCTACTGTGTTGTTCCGTAAAGGTGATTTACCAGGAGCAACAGCCGCTTATCAACAAGTTATTGCTCTCGATCCTCGAAATTGGCAAGCTTACAAATTAATGGGAGCAATGCTAACAGAGCAAAATCGTTTACCAGAAGCAATGGAAATTTTACAGCGAGGTATTGCCTACGCCCCAACTAATCCTGATTTACAACTAAAATTAGGGTCTGTTTTGTTTAAAGGAGGCAATCAAAGCGGGGGAATAGCAGCATTACAACGAGCAACTCAACTAGCCAAACGTGACCCTAACCTTCATTTAGAAATAGCTGATGTTTTCCGCGCCAATAATCAATGGACTCCAGCTTTACTTGCTTATCGGCGAGTATTAGCAATTCAACCTAGATCCGTAGCAGCACTTTCTGGAGTGGGAGAGATTTACTTACAACAAAATAAACTTCCCCAAGCCATTACTATTTATCGGCGCGTCATCACTTTAGACAAACAAAATGCCAATGCTTATTACAATTTAGGCGTAGCTTTCACCAGACAAAGAAAAGTTAAACCAGCACTCACATTTTTTAACCAAGCCCGCAGTCTCTATTTAAGCCAAGGCAACAACGAAAAAGCCCAACAAGTTGAAACTGCAATTAGGCAGTTACAACCGTGAGGAGGCAGAGGGGCAGGGGGGCAGGGGGGCAGGGGAGCAGGGGGGCAGGGGAGCAGGGGAGCAGGGGAGCAGGGGAGCAGGGGAGCAGGGGAGATAACTTAAAATTCAGAACTTTCTCCCTCACTCAAAACTCAAAACTCAAAACTCAAAACTTTCCCAGTCCCTAGCCCCCAGTCCCGTGCCTTTGGTGCAAAATGTATTCTGCGATCGCTAAATCTACAGGTGTGGTCACCTTCAAATTTGTCTCTTCTCCCTGGACAATTCTTACAGGCAAACGGCACTTTTCAAATAAAGCCGCATCATCGGTAACTTCCCAACCTGATTTAAGTCCAGTTTCGTGACATTGTTTTAACAATTGAACTTCAAAACCTTGGGGAGTTTGGGCTGCCCAGAGGTTGCTGCGATCGGGAGTATCTTTAATTAAACCAGCTTGATCCACAACTTTAATCGTATCCTTCACGGGCACAGCAGCAATCAACCCCTGACATTTTTGTAAAGCTTGAGCGCATCTGTCCAACAAATCAGGCGTGGCTAAACATCTCGCGCCATCGTGAATTAATACATGACGGGCATTTGGGGGTAAGGCTTGTAAACCGTTGTAAACTGACTCTTGGCGGGTTTTTCCGCCTTGGATAAACTGCACTGGCTTACTCAAGCCCATTTCTGCGACAATAGCCTTTAAATCGGGCAAATCTTCCAATTGGCACATTATCCCAATCCAGTTAATGTGGCGAGAAGCACAGGCGGCTTGCAGAGTCCAAAAGATTAACGGTTTGCCTAACAACGTCAACAGGAGTTTGTTTCGACTACTCCCCATACGACGACCCATTCCGGCTGCTGGAATCAATAAATGCACTGCTTTCTCGATTTTTGCTCTACTTTTTACTATCTTCCTCTAAAATGAGGTGCGGATAAGCCTATCTAAATAAATATGCGAATAGTAGCCCTTGTCCCTGGCGGGATTAGCGATCAAATTCTGTTCTTCCCCACTCTCGACGACCTCAAACAAAATTACCCCGAAGCTGAAATTGATGTGGTCGTCCAACCTAAGTCAGTGGGTGCCTATCGAGTCTGTAAGTCTGTCAAAGATGTGTTTGCCTACGATTTTACGGATCGCAATAGTTTGGCAGATTGGGGCAATATCTTGGGTACGATCCGCGATCGCGAATATGATATCGCCATCTCTTTGAATCAAACTTGGTTATCAGGTCTGTTACTTTGGTTGACTGGTATTCCTCAACGGATTGGCTATAGTGGTCAAGCTCAACTCTTTCTCACTACTTCTGTTCCCAAAAAATCAGAACAATATACTGCCGCAATGTACCATGATTTACTACAAGGACTAAGCATTACTTCTGCTTGTCCACCAGTAGAAGTTAATGTACCAAAGCAAGACATTCAATGGGCAGAAGCGGAACAGAAACGGTTGGGAATTTCTGATAGTGGCTATGTTTTAATTCAAATTGGTCAGGGTGAAAACTCTTACCGGGTGGAAAACTGGCGGCAAATTATTCAAGATTTTCAACAACGTCAGCCTTCTTTACCAGTGGTGTTAATCTTGGATGCTGATAGCCAAGCTGTAGTTAGTCAATTGTTGCAATCTTTCCCAGATTTGAAGGTAACAGCCCCAGAAGATTTGGGTAAACTGGCAGCAATGATTGCTGGATCGAGTTTGTTGCTTTGTACTGATAGTGCAGCGATGCAGTTAGGAGTAGGAGTACAAACTTATCTGATCGCTTTATTTGGTGCTAGCGATCCAAAAAAAGTGTTGCCTTCAAGCGATCGCATTCTCGTCATTAAATCCCCAAGTGGCAAAATAGCAGACATCTCACCAAATACCATTTTGGAAAAGGTTTGGGCAGGATAAACTGATTTTTGATATCGGTTCTGTCGCCCTTGCAACTAAAGTCGCGGGCTATACAGACAAAACCTGCCGATGCAGGTTAACAGTCCTTGTCAAGCGGACTTTGTTTGTGTAGTCGCGGTTTTAACCGCCAAAACAATATCCAACATTTTCATGAATCCCAAGTCCGAAATCCAAAATTCCTACCCCTCTCAAGCAGCTGTTTTTCTCGATCGCGATGGTGTATTAAATGTCGAAGCAGGTTACATTCACAATGTCACCGATTTACATTTAATTCCCGGTGTCGCTAGCGCAGTCCGTCGCTTAAATGATTTAGGCATCTTTTGTTGTCTAGTTTCTAATCAATCTGGCCCTGCTAGAGGTTATTATCCAATTGACCACGTAGAAGCATTACATCAGCGATTGTGTCAACTATTGCAAGCCGAAGCAGGTGCTTATTTAAATTCTTTATATTATTGCCCTTACCTGAGTCCACCAGAAGGCGGAACTAACCCAGAATTTAGCCTTTGGAGTACTTGGCGTAAACCTAATACTGGAATGTTAGTCGCCGCCGCTTGGGAACACAACTTAGACCTGGGTCAAAGTTTTATGGTTGGCGACAAAGCCACAGATGTGGATATGGCGCATAATGCTGGTTGTCGTGGAATTCTAGTACAAACTGGTTTTGGTCGCAGTGTGTTAAGTGGCGCTTACCAACACCATACTCAACCGGATTATATCGCTACAGATTTAGCGGCTGCCGTTGTATGGATCTGCGAGCAATTGGGTAACTTATAAATATAGGCATAATTAAGTAATTTCCCCATGAATACTACCACAACTCTTCATAAAACAAGCCCTGCTGGTACTTGGACAATTACAGCAGCAGAAACGATCGATCGAACCCCCTATTCCGGTACAGTCCAAATTCAACAGATGGGGCAACTTTATAGTATGTCTTGGTTGACTACTTTGGGCGATTATCCGGGTATGGGATTTTTTGAGAACGGCAATCTTTACGCCGCTTGTAGTGCTCATCCAGCCTACGGAATTAGCCTTTATCAGATCAATTCTGATGGCACTTTAGATGGGAAATGGGCGGCTGCTTATAATCCCGGAATTGTGGATACAGAAAAGGCTGTTGGTGGTACGCCTAACCAAGTTGCAGGTACTTATAATGTTCACGGTACTTTTAACAAAACTGGCAGTTACGAAGGTGTTCTCCAAGTAACTCCATTGGGGGAATTTTATCAGATTTCTTGGTTGGTGGGAAATGAGTATAAAGGTGTAGGTTTGCAAGTGAACGATCGGTTAATTGTCGCTTGGGGTGAAGGTAGCGTTTTTGGTTTACACTACCAAATTCAAGGCGATCGAGCTATCGGTAGTTGGGCAATGCGTGAACATTCTACCCTGGCTACAGAAACTTTATACCGGATTTGTTGAAATTAAATCAAAAAAGGCATCATCCATTTCTATTCCAAATGTTAATGCCATTGCTTTTAATTTGGATTTACTCGGTATGCCTTGACTGTTTAACCAATCTGTTAACACAAAGATTTTTTGCACGATATAAAGTTCTAAGGCTTGCGGATTATATTGAATTTCATGGCTACGGGGATGGAATTCGTGGGGTACTAGCATGGCGGTGTAACGTGCTAGTTCTCCGTTTTGCCAGTTTAATAAAAAGGGTAGCCAAGGGTAAAGGGTATCTAAGCGAATAAACCACAATCTTACTTCGTCAATTTCAGAAAGTTCTCTCGGATCTTCCTCTGGGCGATCGTAGTTGATTTGAAACGAAAGTTGTTGTTCGGATGTAGCGGAAGCACCTGTTTGCAATATCTCTTCGATGACACTTTTGGCGGGTGACAAGTCTAATTTATTTATTTGCTCGGTGTTGATGGATATGGCGATCGGCATAACAATAATTCACCTAAAATTTTACTCTCAAACTTATTATCTACCATTTATGATGCTCAACACCCCTCCAAACCCGGTTTCTTCAATAAACCGGGTTTCTTTGTACCTTCAATAACTGTAAGAACTAATCGTAAAATAAAAAGTTGTTCCCTCACCTAAGTGCGACTCAACCCAAATCCTACCACCATGAAGTTCTACAATCTTTTGACAAATTGCTAAACCAATACCCGTACCAGAATATTCTTCAGGAGTATGCAACCGTTGAAAAATCTGGAAAATTCGTTCAAAACATTTAGGATCGATCCCAATGCCATTATCCTTCACCGCAAATAAGTATTCATTTTCCCGCAATTCAACACTAATCTGAATTTTCGGTGGTTCTTCTCGACGATACTTAATTGCATTATCAATTAAATTTTGAAATAGTTGCACTAACTGAGAACTATCACCTATTACCGTTGGTAAATTATGATAAATAATTGTTGCTTGATTTTGGCGGATTGTTGACTCTAAGTTGCTGCAAACAATCCCTAGTATGCTATTCAAATCTACTGGGTAAAAAGTTTTGGGATTTTTATTGACTCGTGAATATTCTAATAAATCTTCAATTAAATTTTGCATTCTTAAACAACCATTGACTATATATTGAATATATTGATTAGCTTCGGGAGCGAGTTGATTTTCGTAGCGTTGCTCTAAAAGTTGTGCGTAAGTAGTAATAGTAGCTAGAGGTGCTTGTAAATCATGAGAAGCCACATAAGCAAATTGTTCTAATTCAGCATTAGATTGCGCTAATTCTTGATTAGCTTTTTGCAATGCTTCTTCGGCTTGTTGACGAATGTTAATTTCTTTTTGAAACAAGATATTTTGTTCTTTTAGCTGTTTTTGTAATTTGCGTAAACTTAAATGATTTTCGATTCTGGCTAACACTTCATCAACATGAAATGGCTTAGTAATGTAATCTAATGCTCCTAAACCAAAAGCTCTCACTTTATCTATTGTTTCATCTTTAGCACTAATAAAGATTACAGGAATTTCACGAGTTCTTTCATCACTTTTTAGTTGTTCGCAAGTTTGATAACCATCCATTTCTGGCATCAGGATATCTAACAAAATCAAATCTGGTTGACTTGATTTAGCAGCTTTGATTGCCATTGTGCCGTTAATTACGCCGCGAGGTTGATATCCTCGTTCACTTAACAAAGCTGATAAAAGCCGTAAGTTGTCCGGTTGATCGTCAACGAGTAAAATATATTCTTTATCTGCTGCTGTTTGGTTGTCCTTCATTATAAATTTTCTCGGTTAATCAAGTATTTTTGGTATTTCCATATCCATCTAATTTCAAGTGGGATTTAGTAGTTTTTTCATCTTGGTGGACATCTGGATCGAAATTAAGCTAAAGTGGTAATGAGTTTGTTTTAGTTGAACAAACGCCCTAACCTCGCCAAGGACAGCAAGCAGAGTTGGCAGTTGGCTGGTTATATTAGCATAAGTAAAGTAAAAGACATAGAGTAGATATGAGTGATTTACCCAATGAGGTAAGATCGGAAATTATGCAAAATCAAGCGACGGTTAAACCAATTCGGTCTTTAGAGGATGCCCTAGACAAGTGCCAAGCAATGGGAATGCGCTTAAGTCGTCAGCGTCGCTTTATTTTAGAATTGCTTTGGCAAGAGCAGGAGCATTTATCAGCCCGTGAGATTTACAATCGGTTAAATCAACAGGGTAAAGATATTGGTCATACTTCAGTTTATCAAAATTTAGAAGCGTTATCAGCCCAAGGGATTATTGAGTGCATTGAGCGATCGGACGGTCGTTTGTATGGCAATGTCAGTGATTCTCATAGTCATGTTAACTGTGTGGACACTAATCAAATTTTGGATGTTCACATTGAACTACCAGAAGAGATTATTAAATTGGTAGAAGCACAAACTGGTGTAAAAATTATTGATTACACGATAAACTTTTTTGGTTATCGTTCTGCTGAGTCTTCCGAAACTTAATCAGGAACTAAGTTTACTGAAGACTTGTTTTTGGGGTAAATACAGTTGCCAAAAATCTAGCTAATTTTTCTCAATATTAGTCATTTTGATAGCTAAATGCGAATAGTGACGAAATTTTGACCAAGGTGGTTTTCGATGAACCCAACTCAGAATATAATCAAGATATGAAGCTAGTAGAACGTCATATCATCACCAAAAACCATGCTCTCTGGTCAGAAATTGACAAGAAAGCTTTTTTGTCGAAAAACTTGTTCAACCTAGCGAATTATCATTATCGTCAACACTTTTTTCAACACCACCAAAAATTAAACTTTAACCAACTTTACCACCTGCTATCACAAACCTCTGACTACCTCGCCTTACCAACCAAAGTTAGTAAGCAAATCATTCGCCGCTTAGATTCAGCATGGACAAGTTATTGTCAAGCTGTAAAAGTCTGGCAGAAACATCCCGAAAAATTTAATGGTCTCCCGAAAATACCGGGATATAAACATAAAACGAAAGGGCGCAATATTCTCCCTTATCCTCACGAAGCCATCTCAAAAAAAGCCTTAAAAAAAGGAATTTGTCAGCTATCGATGAGTGAAATCAAAATTCCCACATCAGCTAATGTAATAATCGAGACGAGAATTGTGCCCAAAAGTAGTTGTTATGTCATCGAAATAGTTTATGAAAAAGAGGAAGAGACAACCGAAAATCAACAAATCGCAGGTATCGACTTAGGGGTGAATAACTTAATGGCTGTAACTACCAATCAAACAGGCTTGTCACCTCTTTTGATTAAAGGCAGACCACTAAAAGCGATTAACACCTTTTACAATAAACAACGTTCCAGTTTACAATCCCAACTCAAACTCAAACATAATCAACACCAATCTCAAAGATTAAAAAATCTCACTCATAAGCGCAACTGTAGAGTAGATAACTATCTACATACAGCCAGTAGAAGAGTCATCGATTGGTGTAGAGAGCATCATATAGGAATCCTGGTAATTGGGCATAATGCTGCTGTCAAACAATCAGTTAATTTAGGTAAAAGGAATAATCAACAATTTGTGAACATTCCTCATTATCGGTTAATAGAAATGTTGACCTATAAAGCCCAATTGTCAGGAATAAAAGTAGTCATCACAGAAGAGTCTTATACATCTAGGGCTAGTGCTGTAGATGGGGATGCTCTCCCTCAGTATGGAGAAAAAAAACCCCGGTTTCAGGGATATAGAATAGCTAGAGGATTGTATAAAACAGCGAATGGTAGATTATTAAATGCCGATGTAAATGGGTCATTTAATATTACCAGAAAAGTAATTCCTGATGTCTTAGACCAAGGAATAAAGGGTTTGCCGTTTAACCCTGTGGTGCTTGACCCACTACGAATGACTAACCTTTCCGCCTCTTGAGTAGGTTTGAGTAGGTTTTGTTGAGCGGTTCATTCTAGATTAATTCAGTTTCATCTTTATCGAAATCTCTTTCTTCGGGGATCATGGTTCGATCGCCGGGAGCATCTATTATTAATAAAGTTGAGTCAGGCTGTGCAGGTGCAAAATTCACATTAGCATTAGGAGTGATATTGCGTCGCATTCCTGTATCTAAGTTAGCCAAAGCTAGTTGATAAGCGCGATATTGCTCTAGGGAGAACAAAGCACCACTTTTTTCTGCTAAATCTTCAGTTTCTAGATCCATTTTGGCTTCAAAGACACAGGCATTAGTTAAACTTGCCAAATGAAGATTTGCGCCTAACAAATTTGCGCCTGAGAGATTCGCGCCTGTGAGATTTGCAGCCGAGAGATTCGCGCCAGAAAGATTAGTTCCAGAGAGATTTGCCCAAGATAAATTAGCTTCTTGTAAGTTAGCTTTGGATAAATCTGCGCCGACTAATTCGGCACCAAAAAAGTTAGCTTTCCAAAAGTTTGTTTCCGAGAGCATGGCATTTTGCAGACAAGCTCCGGCGAGATTAAGTAACATTAAGCTATGGCGCGATCGCTCCCAGAATGCCAGGGGAGATAACACCGCAGTTCGACCGATTAATGTGAGTAATTGATCCGGATCGAACTCTTCAGGAATTGCGGGATCTCCACAAGGCCAAAATGGGATTTGTCCTTCTCTTTGACAGGTAGATAACAAGAGAAATACATTCAGACCCACAGCAGCATCGATTTGCAGGACATTTAAAGTATTACCTAAAGATTGAAAATGGGAACGAGCATTGTGAGCGATCCCTTCATCTAACCAGCGACCACGACTATAGTAACGGTAGAAACTATAAAGACGTTCTGCAAGTATTTGAAAAGAAAAAGATTTCGGATTGCGAGCTTCTTCTCGACGCAAACGTTCCCCGAGCAATTCTTCTATTTCGCTGCTGAGAATCCCGAAACCTAATAAGTTGTAAAGATGTTGAGCAAGACTAACGGGTGAGTTGAGGGTAAAAATAGTTTCCCCATAAGCATCGGCGACTTTTTGGGTAATCAATTTTAACTGTTGGGCGAGCGCTTCGGCGCAGAGATAATCTCCTAATTTGGGATGGGAAAACTCCACCGAAATCCCTGGATCTTCCGAACTCGAATTAGTTGTAAATGACGAATAAAAGTAATTAAAATAAAAAGGCGGTAAGGGGTAATTAGTAAGTAAGTTATTAGATAAATCTGTAATACTTTCTCCTTCTATTTTTTCGGCAATTTGGGTTTTTAATTCCCGGTTTACAGGATGGGAGTAACGACCACTTTGGAGCAAAGTTAAAGCGCCTGTTTGCATTAGTTGACGCACTTGTTCAGGAGTACGACCTTGGAGTAAATTAGCGATCGCTTCTGAAGAACGACAACTACTAGCCAAACGCTCTCCGGCTGGGATCGCCCGATCTCCCGGGGACATTCCATCGGTTGATTCACCTAATAACCAACGACAAAGGCGATCGGAAATTTCAAACCGTAATTGAGACATCCTACCTATTGGTAACAAACTTTCATTAATTCTGCCACTGCGATACAAAATACCTATTAATAACAACTTTAAAGGTTGATGCACTAACGTAGCAAAAGCTTTGCTCTCCAAGCGAAACTGAAACACTCCATTTTGCTTTAAAAAAGTAAAGAAAGCTTGAGCTAATGATTTAGATTGCAATTTAGACCAACGTTTAAACCATTCTTTCAACTGTTCTTGGTCTAATTGAGTAATTGCCATTCGCTCAAAACAAGCAGGTAAACTATGAGCTAAATTGCTCATAATTGAAGAACGACTTGTAATAAAAATTTTGTGGCGAGGTCGTCCAGAAGCACCTGCAAATTGTTTTTGAAATTCCTGCACTTGGTCAAAAAAAGCCGAAAATTGTCGTTCCGCCACAGGTGAAGCTGGTAATTCATCCAAGCCATCTAAAATTAACAAACAAGGTGGATTTTGTGGCGAAAGCCAACCATCAGCACTGGTGAATTTAGCTAAAGGAAAAGCGCTATCGAGGGTTTGTACTAAACTTCTCCCCAATGTAGCATCGCGCAAGCGAATTACGATCGGCATCCAAGAAGGATAAATTTCTTGAGCAATTTTTGCTGCCCAAATTTGACAGAAACTAGTTTTACCCGTACCGCTTTCACCTTCAATAATGGCAACGCTATCCAAATTAGACAGCTGATTCATTGCCCATTCCATTAAATCAACAGCTGATACAGAATTGGTTGGAGGATTAAAAGAATTTCCTCCGGTTGTGTAGCGCAAGTGAGTTTCTAATTCTGCTTCCACTGGTGTGGCTTTAGGATTAACAAAAATATCCTTTAAAGCAAACAGTTCTCCTAACAGAGGTTCTGATAAAATTTTTAGTAGACTAGCTCGGTAGTTTTCCCGCCCAAGATTAATTGTGGTAGTAACAGCTGGACTTACAGAAGGAACGACAGAGAAAGTATGATCTTGTTCCAGGATTTCTAATTCTTCGCTCTCAACGATATCACTGCTTTCTAAGGTATTCGATAAATTACCCAAACGGACAAATCTTTGTAATTGTGCCAGAGGTAAAGGATTTTCGGCAATTACTGTGAGCAAATGTCCGGGAAGCGCGTGGATTAAACGTTGGGCGACGAGTTTAGCGGAAGTTTCTTCTAATCCATTGCTGACAAACCAAGCGATCGCTAAATTATTCATCTGCTGTACTAAAAAAGACTCCCCAATTAAGGTGAGTGCTTGTTCTGCTTGCGTATCTGTCAATCTCCCCGGACGCAGAGTTTTAATTAAAGCTTGTAACTGAGGATCGGATAAAGTAGATAATCTGGTATTATCTGCCGTTGCTGTAATCGGAACACTTGCTCGGTCTAACCAAGGTCTTTTTTGGATATTTTCTTGTTCTAAAATCTTCCCAAACGATTTAATATGAGCTATTTGGAAAGCTAACCATGTGCCCTCATTGCGCTTTAGTGCGCGTTTGCGGCTCCAATTTCGCAGCAGTTGAACGCTCAACTCAGAAATTGGCTCAATTTGTTGCCAAACAATAGTTAAGGGCTGTTCCAGAAGTTCCGTTAAAGGACTAATATCAAAAGGCGTGAGGCTTTTCACCTCCATATCCTGCACCATGCGAAAAGCAATACCTGCGGTTTGCGCTTCTGGAGTTTGCAGTTGAGAAAGTTCAATATTGTGTTCTGTCAGCCAGTAACGAATGCTAAAGCTCATCCAACTCCTACGCCTACTCGGAAACTGCTCGCTATGGTTAACTTTAATAGATGAGATATCTTTTTCACAGATAAACGCTAACCATAGAACCATTTAATATGTTAGAAGCCTGGAGTCTCAAACAGAATCCAGACCGAATCAAACGAAGAATGGGAGATGTGCCAAGTATGAGATTCCATTTCTCTAGATTCTCTCACTCAATCCATCGCCCTATCCAGTTTAGCCTTTAGCCTTGGGAAAATGGCAATTTAAAGCATCATGACCGAACTGGCACCTGACCTGACATCACCCGATCGCCAAATTAACTTAATACTGGTAGATGATGAACCAGTCTTTCGTACCGGACTGCGCGTTGTTATAGAACGGTTTCCCGATCTACAGGTAGTTGCAGAAGCTCAGTCGGAAACCCAATTAGGGGAAATTTTGGCGCTTCCTAGCACTTCAGTTGATTTAGTCATTTTAGATCTGGATTTGGGTCGAGCGCTACCCCCCGGACAATCAGGACTAGAACTTTGTCAAAGCTTGAAAACTTCACATCCTCAGTTACCTATTTTGTTGTTGAGTTCGTTTCAAGAACCCGTATTACTGGAAGCGGCGCGACAAGTAGGTGCAGAAGGTTTTTGTCTCAAGGGAACGAATATTCCTGATTTAGTCAATGCCATTCGCTTGGTAGCAGGGGGTGGAACTTACGGTTATTCGTCCCCTGTTATGGGGCAAGCAACTACCGTCCAGGCTCCAGAGAGGAAAATTAGCCCAAAACCGGGTTTATTCACTAGTTGGTTTGAGAGAATGCGCCTGTCTGGAGTGCAACAAATCGAAGCGGCTTTGGCCCAAGTCAACGAAGAGTTAAAAGATTCCCGCTTGTCGGTTTTGGATCGGGCAATTTTGGCAGGAAGGCGGCGAGAGTTGTTAGCGGCGAGGCGGTTAGTAAATAGGTTGCTAGCGCCCAGAACACCCGCTAGTATCCCACCAACGCCAGCACCGAGAAGCCCAGGAGTAGCACCGCAGCCCAGTGGGGAACAGCGCCAGGAGAAGAGTTCGGCATTAGTGCGTCAGGAGATCGGTTTGTCGGCTGGGCGATCGCAAATCTTTGAAAACGCTTTCGCCAAAATTCAATATGGTTTAAAAAATCTCACAGGCGCTCCTTTGGAACTTGACATTTTTCGCGAAGATAAAAGGCGCGAATTACTCAACATTGTGTTGCACAAATTAGAAGATATTGTCGATGAATTACGGTTTTCTCAAGTCCAACTTAGTCAATTACCAGAAAAACGTTTGGTGATTTTGTTGGATTTATGGCGCTTGTCGGCTACAGAGTTTTTTGGGAAATACTATACTTTGCAACTCGGAAATCAAGATTTTGAACTTGTACAAGTAATTCTGCAAGATGCCGCAATTGTCGAGTTAGAGATTTTGGAAAAAATTCCCCTATTAACTGATTTATTGGCTCATTTACTGTTTGATATTCCGTTAATAATTGATGGAATTCCTTATCCTGTGGGAACAGTGGAAGCAATGGTAAGAGCCGAATTATTATTGCAAAACATAGTAATTCAAGTGACTAATGCAGTAGTACAACCTCTGTTAAATCATTTAGCTGATGTGGAAGAAGTCAAGCAAAATTTTTATGACCAAAGGTTGGTTTCGACAAGGCAAATTGAAAAGTTTAGAAATGAATTATCTTGGAAATATCGAGTAGAAAGATACGTAAATGAGCCCAAGGCAATTTTTGAAAGTCGCTATAATCTGTTAGTTTTAGATGGTTATGGCATCATCAAAGTTTTTATTTATGCGCCTCGTAATTATGAGTTGCGGGAACTTTCAGGAGTTCCATTAGCGGTGACTTTAGCCTTAGAAACTAGAGATGCGATCGCTCCCCGCGTGCGATCGGTTGTTTCCTTAGTTGGTAGGGGTGCAGTTTATGTTTTAACCCAAGTAGTTGGCAGAGGTATCGGTTTAATTGCCAGGGGAATTCTTCAAGGAATTGGTAATGCTTGGGATGAGACAAAGTTTGGCAGAAATGGCGATCGAGGGAAGTAAGATCGGGAGTAGGGGCGAAGCATTCGGGCGACAATTTATTTGCTCAAACCCTAGATTTTCTGCTCCGTTTGCTTCGCCCCTACAAAGGCAAAAATCCAAAACCCGAGCAGTATTGGGATCGGGAGGTAAAGTTGTCGGAATAATTCATGAATTATCTCGACAACTTTACCTCCTACCCTCAGTTTTAGAAATTGTTGGGATCTTCTCCTAACTCTCTTAGCCTTGCGGCTAGTCTTTCTGCACGTAAACGTTCAGCTTCGGCTTGCTGTTGAGCAGCTTCGGCTTGCTGTTGAGCAACTTCAGCTTGCTGTTGAGCAGCTTCTTCTGGTAACAGGACGAGGTTGCCAGAAGTATCGTAAAAGCGTAGCCAAATAGCCGTTTCTCGATCGATTGTTCCTTGCCAAGTTCCTAACCAAAAATTCAGCGTTTCACACCACAGCCAACCTTGTTCATTTTGGGTTAGTTGCTGATATTGAAACTCACTATTTAAGCGCCAACCTTGTAGGGAATCAGGGTTAAAAGGATCGTAAACAAAGTAATCTCTGGTTCTGAATGTTCGCTGATAGAGATCTTTTTTAATTCCTGTATCTATCTGAGCAGTAGAAGGCGACATTAGTTCCACAATTACATCAGGGTAACGACCTTCTTCTTCCCAAACTACCCAACCTTGACGTTCTCTAATTCCATCAACATCGAGGACGGCAAAAAAATCTGGCCCCCGAAAGTCGCGGTTACGTGCTTGAGTGTTGCTGTAGTAGATGAACATATTGCCACCTGTGTAAAAGTCGGTGCGATCGCGCCAAGCTTGCTGTAGCGATCGAATCAAAACATTCATGGCAATACGATGGCGGTTGCTTTCCAAGGGTTCTCCATCATCAAATATTAAATCAGTGGGAGGCTTATGAAGTTCCCAAGTATCAGCCACCGAAGTTTCGATGATTGTTTCTTGTGTGGCTTCAACTGTCATAGCGTTGTTTTCCCTAATAGCGATCGATATTTTTTAGAGTAGCTTTTTATCAACTTAGTTGTAGGGTGCGTCAGATAGCAAAAATTGGGATTCGATCGCTCTTCTTTCGGCTTCTGACGCACCCTACTAAACTTCAACTGTCATAGCGTTGTTTTCCCTAATAGCGTAAGTTGCTAGTTATTAATTTTGACGGACTTTTCAAGTTGTAGGGTGCGTCAGATAGCAAAAATTGGGATTCGATCGCTCTTCTTTCGGCTTCTGACGCACCCTACTAAACGTAACTAGCAATTTGAGTTAATAGCGATCGATATTTTTTAGAGTAGCTTTGTATCAACTTAGTAGTTACCTCGATATGTAGAGGCGATGCCAGAGCAAAATTAGTTACTATACTTTACTATAAATCTACGAGATTGCCTAGAGAATGAGTTTCCCAGTCAATAAAAATCGCCATAAAACTCAAAAGGAGATGGTGCGATCGCTCACTAAATCCTCTCAAGAATACTTTCGTGGAATAGTTGGTGGCGTAATGTTTAGTTTGCCTCTGCTTTATACAATGGAAGTCTGGTGGGCGGGTTTTTCTATTGAACCATTGCGGATGTTTCTTTATGTCATTGCCACATTTTCTTTACTACTTGGTTATAACCGCTATGCAGGTTTAAGAAGAGATGCTAGCCCATTAGAAGTAGTAATTGATTCTGTCGAAGAATTGGGATTAGGTTTAATTGTTGCTGCTGTTTTCTTATGGTTATTGGGGCGAATTACCGCAGAAATGACATTTAATGAAATTGCCGGAAAAGTTATTGTTGAAGCCATGACTGTTGCGATCGGAGTTTCTGTGGGAACAGCACAACTTGGGGATAACAATAATAGTAAACCTGATACGGGAATGCACGGTGAGCAAAACAATCCAGGTGTTCCTAGTCCCGCAGAGAAACATATTGATTTTTGGGCACAAGTGGTAATTGCTTTATGCGGTGCAGTACTATTTGCTGCTAACGTTGCACCAACAGAAGAAGTAATTGTCATTGCCACACAAATTACTTCGGAAAGATTGCTTGGTTTAGCATTAGTATCAATGATTTTTGGCGCATTAATTCTTTTTTATAGTAACTTCATTAATGCTGAAAAATTTACTCGTTCTTATAGTTTATTTACTATAGTTTCAGGTGTTATTGTTACTTATGCAGTTGCCTTAGTTGCTTCCGCATCTATTCTATGGTTTTTTGGGCGCTTCGATGGACTACCACCAATTATAAATTTAGCAGAAACAGTAGTTTTGGCATTACCAGCCACATTGGGCGCTTCAGCGGGGAGGATATTGCTACAATGAAGAAACTAGAAAAAAATTGGTTAGAATGGGTAATTTTTGCAGTGGGTTTAATTTTGGTTGTCAGCACTTTGGGCTATTTAATTTATGATGCTACAACTAGCAGTGAAGCACCGCCTAATATTGAAGTTAAACTAGGAGAAATTCAACCCCAAGGACAAAATTTTCTAGTTCCTGTGATAGCGACGAATAAGGGAGAACAAACAGCTGAAACAGTGCAAATTGAAGTTGTCTTAGAAAAGGATGGGAAAGAAGCAGAAAGCGCCGAGTTGCAGATTCAATTTTTACCCAGAGGTGCAAAGCGATCGGGTTGGGTTACATTTGAAACAGATCCCCGCACTGTGGAAAAAATTAAAACTCGTGCTGTAGGATTTGAAAAACCGTGATTTCTTGGCAGATGCCTGTATTATGAGAACGCTGATCATTGATAACTACGATTCCTATACTTATAATCTGTATCAGGCGATCGCCCAAGTCAATCAAGAACTTCCTTTAGTAATTCCCAACGACCAAATTTCCTGGGAAGACCTACAAACATTAAACTTTGATAATATAGTAATTTCTCCTGGCCCCGGTCGTCCAGAAAAACCAGCAGATTTTGGCATCTGCAAACAAGTAATTCAAAACATCAAAGTCCCTTTATTAGGAGTTTGTTTGGGACACCAAGGAATAGGTTATTGTTATGGCGGCAAGGTCATTCATGCCCCAGAAGTTAGACATGGTAGACTGAGTAAAGTTTATCATAATAGCTGCGAACTATTTCGAGGAATTCCTCATATATTTAAGGTAGTGCGCTATCATTCCTTACTCGTCGCAAATGAACTTCCAGACTGTCTAGAAAAAATAGCTTGGACAGAAGAAGACGGATTAATAATGGGGTTGCGACATCGACATTTGCCATTGTGGGGCGTACAATTTCACCCAGAATCAATCTGCACAGAATATGGACAAACTTTACTAGAAAACTTCCGAGACATTACCCAAAAATTCAAACTTCAAAACCCAAAAGATTCCCAATCTTGTAGGACAGGCATCTTGCCTGTCATTCCCAATCCTGTCATTCCCAATTCCCAATCCCAAACATTTGAATTAAAAACACGCAAACTAAATATTTGCCCAGATTCAGAACAAATTTTTGTCCATTTATTTCGGGATGAACCGAATGCTTTTTGGTTAGATAGTAGCTTGGTAGAAACTAATCAATCTCGTTTTTCGTTTATGGGAGACGGAAATGGAATAAACAGTTTATTGGTAAGGTACTACAGCGAAAAGCAAGAATTGATCGTCACCCAATCAGAAACAGTAACCCATTGCAGAGAAAGTATTTTCGATTATTTGAAACAAGAAATAGAACGTCGAAAATGTCAGTCAGATGATTTACCTTTTGATTTTAACTGTGGCTTTGTTGGCTATTTCGGCTATGAACTTAAGGGGGAATGTGGTTCTAAGATTGTGCATTCTTCACCTTTGCCAGATGCGATATTTTTACTTGCCGATCGCCTAATTGCGATCGATCACCAAGAACAAACAATTTATCTATTACAACTAATTCAACCCGGACAAATCGAAACAGCAGAAACATGGTTTAATCAGGTACAACATCAACTAGAAAATCTCCCACCACTTCCGCCAATTGTTTCCCAAAAACAACACAAACCTTTAGAATTTCGCTTAAGTCGTTCCTACTCAACTTACATCGAAGATATTCACCAATGCTTAGAAGAAATTCATCAAGGAGAGACGTATCAAGTTTGTTTGACGAATCAGCTTTATATTGAAAATACTCCCGATCCTGTAGAATTTTATCGCGCATTAAGGCGAATTAATCCTGCACCATATTCGGCATTTTTGCGTTTTGGAGAAATTGCGATCGCTTGTTCTTCCCCCGAAAGATTCCTCAAGATCGATCGGCAAAATTGGGTAGAAACAAAACCAATTAAAGGAACACAAAGACGGGGAAAAACACCCGAAGAAGATGTAATTTTGCGGGAATCATTACGGAATAGCGAAAAAGATCGATCGGAAAATTTGATGATTGTCGATTTGTTACGCAACGATTTAGGAAAAGTTTGTGAAATTGGTAGCGTTCATGTTCCGAAATTAATGGATGTGGAAACATTTGCCACTGTACATCAGTTAGTGACGACAATAAGGGGGAGATTGCGATCGGACCTCCAAGCAATAGATTGCATTCAAGCATCATTTCCCGGCGGATCGATGACAGGTGCTCCAAAAATTCGGACTATGGAAATTATCGATCGCTTGGAACAAGAAGCAAGGGGAGTTTATTCGGGTGCGATCGGCTTTTTAGCATTAAATGGTTCAGCTGATTTAAACATTGTAATTCGTACCGCTATTCTAACACCTGAACACACATCTATTGGCATTGGTGGCGGAATTGTCGCACTCTCCGATCCAGAAAAAGAGTTTCAGGAAATGCTACTCAAAGCAAAAGCTTTAATTGAGGCATTAGAGTTGACAACTGAACCCATTTATGAGCCTATTAAGTAGGTAGATGTAAATTGGGCGGGCCGGCTGGCCCCCCCCCACAAAAAGAGTAAAAATTTTTGGGGGGGGATACAGCCCCCCCCACCAAAAAGTTGTTAAACATGTGGGGTGGGGCTCCGGCCCGCCCCCACCCAAAAAAACAAATAT